>CAZWOV010000071.1:0-10365 GCA_964635645.1 uncultured Planctomycetaceae bacterium
AGATTCCCTTGCCCGCTCTTCATCCTCTTCATCCGCTCGGCGATTACCGTAACCGGTCATCCCATATTCCATATTTCCCAACTGCCGGATAGTATCTTCATAAACGGTCAGGTTCAAAAGCTGGCCGGGTTTAATACGATACGGTTCCTCTACTTTCTCAAATTTTTTCTTACTCTTCTTCGCACTCTTAGCCGTAGGAACCATGATCTCTTTGAAATATGTGAAATCTTCATTTCCGTCCGATTCGTTAAAAGTAACCGGCATCAGACTTAAGTACGGAGCCCACTTCTTTTCATTCATGATAGTCTTGCGATCCATCTTTGAATATTTTTTAGTGAATCCCGGAAGATAAAAATGCTGATCAAGCGGAATCGTCACAGGCTCGGAAACTTCAGACCACGCGCTTTCCAAATAACGTTTTTTACGGTCTTCCTGGAATTTATCATCCACATTCCAAGCCGGTTCATACTGATAGTTTGGATTGTGCATCATGAGCTTCACACGATAAACATACTGTTTTCCCGGTTCCACCGTATAGTCGATATATCTGAAAAGACGAACGTTGGAATCCTGCTGTTCCAGGTTATTCTCCTGAAACCCTGAATCTACGGTTTCATATTCATCGTCGTCCAGCTCGTCTTCTTCCTCGTCGGAATCCCCGCCGTCAGCTTCGTCGTTTTTTGCATTATTGCCGTCGGGCTGCGCGCGCCGGATTCTCCGTCCGTCGAACGAAACAAGCTCCAACTCAAACGCATCGGAATACGGGAGGTAAGTCGACCAATTGAATTGGACGTTATTGCTGGATTGCGAGACATGAGGCAACGGAACCATAAGCGTGGCGTCTCTGGCCGGAGTCAGACCGTTTGCAAGCAATCCGACTGCGTCGCCCATGCCGAGATTAGTCGGAATACGGCGAACCTGCGTTTTGGAATTTTTATTATCCGTCTTTTTGGTATCGGATTTCACAAAACGATAAAGTTCCGGCGGACGATACTTTTCCGGAATGTCCGATCCGCTGTCCCGGATTCCTCTGCCGTTAGCGTTCTCTCCGTTGAAATAGAGTATCTTCTGCTCGTTTGGAGAACTCTTTTTATGAAGCTCGACCCAATCCTTTTCGGTAATTTTAGTCATATCTCCGTCAACCGGCACAACGGCGCGCTCAACAGAATAATTAAAGTAGGTCGGCTTATCAAGGCTGCCGTCTACCATCCCATTCGTTACGGAGCGAGCAAGAAGTCTCTGCTGTTCGACCGGAGGAAGACCAAGTTTCTTCTGATACTCCAACGTCTGCTCTGCCAAAGGAATTTCACCAATAAGAACGCAGCAACGAACGCCTTCCGTTGTTTTCTGAGACCTGGAACCAAGACCATCGTCAAATTCATCCGGTTCCGCATTTGCGTCGGTCTGGATTTTCTGCGGACGCTGAACGCTTCCGTGCCACTCTTTCACCACAAGATTTTCAACCGTCAAAGCAAGAGGCGTACGGCGTTTCTGACTTTCCTTAGAAAGAATAGGATTCCACGAAACGGTCGTCGCGTATTCCGTATCCGGAAGCTTTTCCTGAATTCCAATAACCAGACTGCCGTAACTGCGCGTCACAGGAGCCGGCGGCTGAACCTTTTCCATTCTTGCCCGCGCCTTACCCAGTTCAGAACTGAGCTGTTCTGGCTTTTTACCATATGGCGTTACTTTCATGGCTGAAAGTACCATCATCAGAAAGAAAAGAACCAGGATCCCAAAAATAACTTTCTCAAAATTATTGAGGCAAAGTTCTTTCAGTTTGTCTGCGTCCAATTTGCCTTTCATCGTTTATTCCTGTTTTGATTTCAATTTTTTATTTGCTTAAGCTCTTCTGGGACAATCCGTCCGCTAATCCCGATCACAAAAACCCAAATTCCCCATTCGGGTTTTCTCCGTTCCGTCTAAAAATGTTTGGAATTTTCACCCTTTGGAGGACTTCTTTGAAGATTTGGACGATTTCTTCTCCGCCTTGGTTTCGGCTTCCGCTTCCGCTTCCGCCGATTCTTCCGCAGCTTCTTCAACCGCCTCTTCAACTGTATTGGCGGCGGATTCTTCCGACGCGTCCGCCGTTTCTTCTTCCGACCCGTCCGACTCTTGGGCGACAGGAGCGGAATCGTCGGTTTCGCCGTCGTTTGCGCCGCCGTCCGCCGATTCGCCGTCCTCAGAAATTTTGTTTTCTACCGCTTCCGATTCGTCGTCAGATTCTACGTCGTCGGATTCTACGTCGTCGGACTTTTCGTCGGCGGACTCTTCATCCTCGGATTCCTCGTCGTCAGCCCCTTCGTCGGCGGACTCTTCATCCTCGGATTCCTCGTCGGCGGCCCCTTCGTCGGCGGACTCTTCATCCTCGGATTCCTCGTCGTCGGCCCCTTCGTCGGAGCTGGAACCGTCGCTTTCTCCGTTAAGAGCTTCGTTGAATTTCGCTTCATCCGGTTTGTTAAACATGCAAATCATACCCCAAAACTCAAATTCAACGTCTTCCGGTTTCTGCTCTGTTTTCACTCCTCCATAAAGCGCATTGACGCCCGTCGTCTCCATTCCCATAGCCGACTTGACGCCCGCGCCCCTGGTTTCATTTCCGTAGCGGGACAGTTTAGGCGACGACGCACCCGCGACGCCTCCGTCTTCCGACGTAGTTTTTTCTTCCGGAATAATCTCCAACGTATGCGGAATGCTATCTAAATCCTGCGCTTTAACGCTGACCTGATGAATATAGATCGGCATTGCCGCATTCATGCAATTAAGCATGAGCCGTGAAATCTGTTCCTGATTAATAACAACCTGAACATGTATCGGCAACATTTTATATTCCGGTTTTCCGGCCAAAAACGTCCGAAATTTCGCCGCCGCCATGAAATTACCGTACTTATCGCAGTATCGATTATCGAAAAGTATGTCAAATTCAGGATCCGGCGAAGCCTCGACCTCCTCCTCTTCCATCCCGCCGGCATTCATGGAAGTCATGTCCAACTCTTCATCTCCGGACAATTTTTGTTCGGCAACGTCCACCACTCGATTTGAAGAATTCACGAACTCAACAACGTCTTTATCCGAATTGCTCTTTATGGAAGTTCGCTGGGCTCCTTTCCCGCCTTCCAAAGAAGTATTCAGCGTTGAAGCGTCGTCGGCAATATCGATAGCTTTGATTCGTTTAACGACGGCGTCGTGATCGCCTTCGCAACGGGCATTCATTTTCGCTATGGCGTCAAGAATAATATCATACGCCCAGATATCTTCCTGAACCATAAAAATCTTTCGAGTCGAATTTGGTCTCGATCCTCCGGTATTTCTGGCCAGAATACTGAAACGTCTCAGCATCTGCTGACGATTTCTTTCATCCCAAACCATTTTTCCCTCGGTCGGCAACTCGCTTTCCGCGTTTCCAGCGGCTTTAAGAGTATCGGAAACGACAACGTTCATCGCCCCCATATTTCCTGCGACGCCGCCGTCAACCGTAAGTTTTGGGACTTTAATTTCGTATCTTTTCATAAAATCCCGGGCCTGCGAACGCATTACGTAATCCCGATACGCATTCGCAACGTCGGTAGAAAGAAGATTCTGCTGTTCGTAAAGCGTTTGACGTTCCCATGCGTCTCTGAGCTGTTCCTGAAAGGCCTGAGCATTTTGATCAAACGCCTCGGGATCCTTCTCGCTTCGGAACTCCGGCCACCGCTCAACCAAAAGATCGCGTTGCGGAATATAAAGTCTCGTCCAGGAATCCAGGATCTTCTCCTTCAGATTCCGGACGTCCTCTTTTTTCTGCGTCACGACAATCTCATTCGGCGTATCCTGTCCGGCCAGCCGCTGCATTTCCGAGAATCTCCCCTCAATTGCCGACACTCTGGTCTGAAAATAAGATTCTCTGCTTCCGGCCACAATATTTCCAACTATCATCGTCGCCAAAAGACAAACGAGAGAGATGACCCAAAAAATGTATTTCTTGACATATATCAAAATGATATTGAATTTACTCATGGATTAATCCCATCCTGTGAAAGGTTCTGGAAGTATTTTCGTTTTCAGGCAGTCCTTGCCGAACTATTCTTCGGCGTTTTCTTCTTCTCCCTCGTCTTCTGCAGCGTCTTTTTCTTCCGAATTATCGGCTGCGTCTTCGTTTTCTTCCTCGTCGGCGGCCATTTCGTCCGTTTCCCTCTCGGCTTTTTGGCGTTCCTCTTCCGCCTTGAGAATAGCGACGCGCATTTCGGCGCGCTCCACGGAAGATTTAGGTTCCCAGAGAAAATGAACGACAAAATCGTAACGGGTTCCCGTTCGCAGTTCAACCGTCGGAACGTTCGGATCGTCGGGATCCGTAACCGCCGGATTCTGCACGGCGTCATTGCCAAGCGAATTCATTCTCGCCGCCGACTGTTCCGACAAAAGATTATGCTCGTCCCTGATCTGGATGTTTCTGCGCCTGTCATTCCATCCGCCGTCTCCGTACATCAATTCAAACCCCTTATTGACAAGGAGCGGATAACGAACTCCAAGGTCTTTCATCGTCAACTCTTCCGGAGCGGCCTCGGGGTCAATTGCCTGAGCAGATTTCAAAAGAGGCAATTTGAAACGGCATTCCACCTCGCCGGACAGTTTTTTTATGAAATTATCACGAACAAATTCCCCATATTTAACCCTGTTCTGGTCCCCATTATACCAGTGGTATCCGTAAACGGAAACAAGCCAGCGGGTCGGCTTCTTCGGCGCTCCGCCTTCTTCGTCTTCATCCTCTTCGGCCTCTTCAGCGCCGGAATTTTCACCGCTATCGCCCTCGTCGCCATCTCCTTCTGCGGCAAGAAGACCGGGAACGATTTCCGGAGCAAGGGCTTTCGCCACAACGGCGCTCATACCGCCTTCCTCGTCTCCGCCTTCCTCGTTGCTCTCTTCCGCTTTTTTAGCCGCGCGGTAAAGCTTCGCAAGTTTTGGCGGCAGGATGCTTCCTTCCGAAATATTCATTGCCATTTTCATCCACTCTTCCGACTCGTATTCGGAGAGAGGCTGCGCTTCAATATTGACGACGTGAAGTTCCGGACGCGCCATAACTTCTTCCGCCGTCAGAACCGCCTGCTCCGGCTTCGGAACGCTTGGCAGACAGGCATTGATCCCGTAAAGCAACTCGATCCAGTTCGTCCGGCTCTTAAAATTCTGGAGAAAATCATTCCCCATTTTATCCAACACCTGGAATTTCTGTTCCTCGGCGGCAACTTCACTGGTAAAACTCTTCGCTTTATTTGTCAAACTTTCCGCTTCAGATTCGTAACGGCTCCAACTCCTTTCAGAAACCGAATCCTGAACGCTGATCTGGGCGCCAAAATTAATGGTCGAACCAAGCATCAGCAACGCGGTAGCGGCCAGCATCCACGGTTTCTTCGCATTAATAATTCGGGCCATTTTAATCTCGCCCGGCAGGAAGTTCGTGTTTACCGCGCTCTGTTTCAACGCCTGGAGACACAAGCCGTAACATGTGCCAAACGTGGACATGTTTTCAGTAATAAGCGAACTATCCGCAAGATTTGAAGCGTCCAGTCCCGGAAAGGAGTTCCCCGGAATAACGTCGATTCCCAGATTCTGCGAGAGATATTTGGTCAAACCGGTCAGTTTCATTCCGTTTCCAAGCGCAATAACCCGTTTGAACTCGGCATTTGAATCAAGACTGGAGAAAAATCCGAGCGAACGCTGAATTTCATTCTGGAACTGATTGAAAACCGGCTGCATCGCGCGCAGAACGGCGACCTTATCCTGACTGGAAGCCAGATTACGCTTCAGATGGTCCGCTTTCGCAAACGTCAGCTTCAAATCCTTCATCAACGCTTTGGTGAAATGGTTGCCCCCAATAGGAAGGTTACGCTGCCACGCGCGGAAACCATTGGTAAGAATAAGGTCCGTCGCGTCCGTCCCCATGGAAATTGCCACGACGTACGGCGGCGGATTTTCCGGATCGTAGTCGTCCAGACTCGGCAAATCCTCCATTTCGTCGTGCATCAGGTAATTGTAGAGAGCCAACGGCGTAAGCTGAATGCAATCGACGGGAATATCAAGAGATTCGCACTGCTCAATCGTCTTAAACACCTGGTCCCGCTTCACGGCGAACAGACCGATCTCGACTTCAAGCGGAAACGCGCTTGCCGTCCCCTGTTGGCCAAGGCGCTGCCACTTCCAGATAACTTCATTCAAAAATGCAATCTGCTGTTTAGCTTCATACTTGACAATATCCGGAACCTTTTTAGATTCAATCGGAGGCAATTTCAGAAAACGAACCAAACCGTTCTGACCGCCCACCGAAACGGCAATTTTATCACCCTTAATCTTATTCCGCGAAAGAAAAAGCTTCATCGCTTCGCGAATAGATTCTTCCGCGTCTACGCCGGGCTGCGTCAAAATCGTAGGGTACTCAATATAGTCCACTGCATCCACAAGAAGCGTTGAGGGATCGGAATCCTCTACGCAACAGCGCATTGCTTTGAACGAACAGTTCCCAATATCTATTCCCCAGACTGCATTACTTCGAGCCATCTGAATTTGTCCTTTTTATGATGTGAACTTTCGATAATTCATTATCAAAAAATAGTTACCCGATTTTTAAATTTTTCCATTGATATAGTGTAATGGTAAAATGCCGTCAGGTCAACAAGTTTTCGCAGAAAAAAAACGATTTTCCTAAAAAAAATCCGACTTTTTACCATTTTCGGCGTTTATTTCGGAATATTCGGACTTTTGAAATTATTTCTGCGAAAGATTTAAATCCGCCCGCTTATTTTTTCCTGTTTAAAAAATTAAAAAAGAAAAATCTCCAGAAAACATTCTCACCGTTGGAACCGGAAAAGCAGCCGCGGCAAAAACTGAAAATAGAAAAACTGGCGTAGACGAACGGCATTCGCGTAAACAACATTCTGAAATTTACGCGGTAAAACAGCCGACATGGAAATTTCAGGCGGACAAAATTTAAATAAAAGATATTTTATCTGTTGATTTTTTGGACCATTTATGCTACACTGAACGGGTGGAAAAGTAAAAATCTTTTCCTGGTCGTTCCTTTTGTCTTTAAACTGAAGATAATTCAGATGAAAATATATTTTTTTCAAATTTGCGTCTTTGGGCTCGCCTGTCTCCTTTTTTGGGGAAACATAGAAAAGTTTTCCATTCAGACAGCCGCGGCAAACGAAAAAAAAACGGCGCGCCGCAATACGACCGACCAACCGAACGGACCGCAAAGACCAACGCCGAACGCCGCGCCTAAAAAACCGAACGGACCGCAAAGACCAACGCCGAACGCAACGCCCCAAAAACCGAACGGACCGCAAAGACCAACGCCAAACGCGGCGCCCAAAAAACCGAACGGACCGCAAAGACTAACGCCGAACGCCGCGCCCAAAAAACCGACCAAACATGAAAAACGACCGGAAAACTGGAACGAAAGACACGATAAAAGACCGGAAAATCACGGCTTTGAAGCTCATGGGAACGGAGCTTTTCAACCGGAAGATTTTCCCCGTCATGATTTTCATGGAGACCAATATCGGCCGCATATTCATTCCGGCTATTATCCTCCGCCGCCTTATCCGTGGTTTCACACTCCAGAGTATGGATTCAGCCCTTTGTTTTTCCCTCCGCCCTTTATCCGGGAAGAAATTACCGTTTACGCTCCAATACCGACCGACGCCGGTATTCAATACGATGATGAAAAGCGGAAAATAAACGACGACGCCGTATTACTGGACGAACTGGCAGTTCCGACGAATCGTTACTACGCATGGGATGCGTTTCGGTATTACGGCTGGCTCCAGCAGTATGTCCCGTTTCACAAATCATGGAGTAATGCGAACGACGCGGGAATCGGATTTGCCGCAGGATACAATTTGAACCTGACCCGGTACCATTACTATCCGGTTCATTGCGTCCGGCCCGGTACGGAACGAATCAAAACCCAAGAAAATTCTTCCGTCATTTTTGAACCTGACGCAGAAAAACAGAAAATCCTCCCGACGATTCAGGAAACCGTATCGGCTTCAGATATCGACGCGGCCTGGGACCTGATTTACGACGCGGACGAATACTTTCAGCATGGAAAAGAATTTCATGCGGAAGAAAACTATGTCCGCGCAATAAATCAGTTTCCGGAAATGCCGGATCCATATTTTCGATTAGCCGTAATCCAAATTTCCCGGCTTCAATATTCCTTAGCCGCGGAAAATATCCAAAAATGCCTGAAATACTCTCGAACATGGCCCGCAAGTCCCTTTTCGCTGAATCGAATGTATGGCGCCCAGTCGCTCAAAAAAAACGGCGATCTGGCCAGCCTTCAGGATTCCGCCGACCAGACTCCCGACGACGCCGAGCTTCAGGCGCTATGCGGATTCATGCTTTACGCAAACGCGCTGGGCGACATGGAGCAGGGTAAGCTGGCCAAAAAATACTTTGAACGGGCGCTCCGGGCGGACCCGCGTCTTTCCGGAAAACTCGACCGGCTGATTTCATTTCTCGATTCTGAAATACGCCGCGTTGAAAACGATTGACAGGATGAAAGCATGAGACGAATCCGACGAATGAAAACGCGCGATAATCGATCAGAACGGGAAAAAATCGCTGAAACAGACGAATCAACCAAACGCTGGAACGCAGTTGCGTTCCCTTTCCAAAAATAAGATAAAAAATGAATTGGGCAGAACGAAGTCGAAACATTTTCGCTCAGGAAATCTCTGAGCTTGAAAAAGTCGCGTCGCGTATTGGAGACGAGATGAATCGGGCGGTCGATCTGATTTCTCGTTCTCCAAACAAAGTAGTCGTAACCGGCATTGGCAAAACCGGAATCATCGGAAGAAAACTGGCGGCTTCCCTCGCTTCAACCGGAACTCACGCCATTTTTCTCAACGCGGCGGAAGCCGTTCACGGCGACCTGGGAATGGTCTGTCGGCGCGACGTCGTGATTATTCTATCCAACAGCGGAACGTCCGGCGAAATCCTCGCCATTCTTGAACCTCTCAAAATTCTTGAATGCACCGTCATCGCAATGACGGGAAATCTTCAATCCGAACTGGCGCGAAAGGCAGACCTGGTCCTCGACGTCGGCGTGACGGCTGAAGCCGGAAAAATCGGTCTGGCTCCAACGACTTCCACCACGGCGGCTCTGGTCATGGGCGACGCCCTGACGTTGTGCCTGATGGAAAAACGGAATTTTCAAGCCGAAAATTTTGTTCTCTATCATCCGGGCGGAGCGCTTGGAAAACGCCTTCTCACCCGTGTTCGGCACAGAATGGAAACCAATATCCCGCAAGTTTCTCAAAACTCCGATTTTCGTGAAATCGTTTACGAAGTCAGTTCCAAACGTCTGGGCATGACTATCGTTTTAGGCGAAAACAATCAACCCGTCGGAATCATTACGGACGGCGATATTCGCCGTGCGATTCAGAATTTCGACGATATTCGGACCGTCAAGGCAAAAGACTTCATGACGAAAAACTTCAAACGAATCGAACCGGACGTCATGGTCAGCGACGCGCTGGAACTGATGGACGTTAATAAAATCACGACCTTAGCGGTTATGGAAGGAGAAAAACTGCTCGGTATTCTTTCAATTCATCATATTTTTGATTTTCGAAATAATCGGCTTTAATGAAAAAGAATCATAACGAAAAAATTGAACGTCACCCTCTTAAACCATTTTTTCCCAAAAATGCGCGTCTTCTTTTTCTGGGCAGTTTCCCTCCTCCGAAAAAACGGTGGTGCATGAACTTTTTTTATCCGAATCTCCAGAACGACTTCTGGCGAATCATGGGAATTGTCTTTTTTGAGAACTCGAACCATTTTCTTACGTCTCGGGCGTCCGATGGTAAAACGGTCTTCAATCAACCGCAAATCGAAGCGTTTCTCCTCGAAAAAAGGATTGCGATATTTGATTCCGCCGTAGAAATTATCCGCCGAAAAGAAAACGCCTCCGACGCGTTTCTGAAAATCGTCCGTCCCTTAAATCTGGAAAAAACTCTCTGTCGCGACCTTCCAGAATGTAATACGCTGATCGCAACCGGCGAAAAAGCGACGCGCGCGTTACTGGATATTTCCCCCGTAAGAGGCGCCGCCGTACCGCCTGTTGGAGAAAACGTCCAGTTTGAACTGGCCAATCGCCTCGTGACGCTCTTTCGGCTTCCTTCGTCATCGCGCGCGTTCCCGATGAAAATCGAAGAAAAGGCCGCCGTTTACGGAAAAGTCCTTCGCAAAATTCTTCATGACTAAAAAAAATACGGAGTCCCCCAAAATTTCCGCGAAAAAGCCGGAACGTCCTACTCGGAAATTCTCAGGACGCACGAACGCCTGAACGGAGGAAGAACGAGCGGCTCGCCGTTTGCAGAAAGCGTC
>CAZWOV010000072.1:0-4927 GCA_964635645.1 uncultured Planctomycetaceae bacterium
ATAAAAACTTTGATTCGCGGTATGAAAACGCGGTTTTTTTCATGACCAGCGCTCCATGTTTTGGAAAACTTGAGGCGTTTCATGAAGCGCTTCATACGATTGCGGATTCCGCCAAAAGGATTCAGACGTTTAACGACGACGCGCTTTATTCCGAGATGGAAGCGACGCTTTTGCGCGCGTTTCCGCATTGTCCGAAGCTTGACGTTCCCAATCTTTCTCCCGATCGCGTTATTCAGTTTCGTCGTTATTTCAGTCCGTCGTGCGATCGAAATCGCGCTAAGCGGAATATGTTTGACGTTCGCGGCGAGTTGGACCTGTTTAAGCGATGCGGGATGTCGCCCGTCTTCTTTGGGGAAATGCTTTACGGAACGGTAACGCCTAATATCTCGTATGCGTTGAGTTTTGAAAACGATCAGGCTCGCCGCGACGGCTGGAAGAAATTTATTGCGTCTCCGGAATGGAAACAGATGAGCGGCGAGGCGGAGTTCAAGGATACTGCGACGAAAATCCGTAATCTTTTCCTGAAACCGGCTCCCGCGTCTGAGATTTGACCTGAATTTGAGTTGTTTGAGCGTACCGTTTGACGACTTGAAAACGCCCGTGAATTCATTGGAAATCGCGGGCGTTTTATGTGGAAGATGGAGATTTTGTGAAAGGGGTTCAGGCGTCTGAAATATGTTGGATTGCGCCTGAAATGAATTTTCATTCGTTCGTCAGAATCATTTCCGGCGCGGTGGTCAGTAACGGCATGATGTTCTGAAGCGAAATATTGAAATCTTCAAAGACTCCGTTCGTAGGTTTGCCTGTTCGGATCGTCCAGATTCCGCCCGCTTTCGCATCTTTTTCTTCCGGATAGAAAAATTCCGAGCCGCCGATATCGTCTTTCAGGCAACAAACTTTTCCCGCAGGATTCAGAATCTCGATTTTAACCTTTTCAACGTCTTCGCCATTGATTCGCACGCCGAACATTTCAGTTCCTTTGGGCACGTAAAAATAGAACGTGGAAGTACTTCCGATGAGCTTAAGATGTTGAGCGCGGTATGCAAACGGGAGATTGCTCTTCATTAATTGGAAAGCGTGAGGCGAGTTTTTAGCTGCGGACAGAACGTAAACGCCCGTTTCTTCCGCCGGAGGAAGCTCAATCGCGACGGTTTGCCCTGGGGTCAGCGGACCGGCTTTAACGGTTTTTCCGGATGGACTCGTCCAAGTCAGCGGCATGTCCGAAATTTCTTGACGGCCAACTTGGAAATAGCGAATGGCAAAAGCGGGTTTTTGTCCTTTTTTTACGTAACAGTAAATTTCCATCTGGTTACGAAGGCGGACGGCGGGAACGTCGGAGAGAGTGTCGGTCTGTTCCGTTGTTTCCTGCGGAGCAAGCTGTTTGAGCGTTGCGAGATCAAGCGGAAGAACGGGAAGCTTTTTCGTGTTTTTAATCGGGAAGTATTTGGCCAGCCAGGCGTCGTTCACGACGATTTTTTCCACCGTTCCGTCGGCGTGGACGGCTTTAATTTTGCCTTTGACGTTGACCATTCCGTTCGCAAAGCCGGAGTTTGCCGTCTGATTCATTGCCGGGACCCCTTCGGGCAGACGAAGAGTAACGTTCTGGAAGGAAATTCCGCCAAGCGGTTCGTTTTCGTCCGCGGCGGCCAGGAAACGGATTGCGGGTGATTTTTGTTTTGCCTCGGCGCAGGGATCCGTAACTTTTACGTTTTTCACGTCGACCTGGTGAAAATTATTCATGACTCCTCGAAAGATCAGGCCGCCTCCGTCTTTTTCAGAGAGAAAATTTTTCAAAACGAGCGAGCCGTGCGCCGATTTGAGCGAAGAATCCGGTTTGGAACCGGTCATGAAGTTGAAACCGTTCCTGCGATTGTTTTTTGAGACGCAGTTTTCAATTACGAAGGAGAAATCTTCGGACCGTTCCGTCAGGTTCGGCAGATAAAATTCGTATCCGTCGCCCGCGTTCCGTTCGCAGACGCAATTTCTCATGACGCAGTTTTTGAGGACTTCCGTGTCGCCGTTGGGTTCAAAGTCAATGCCCGCTTCCGGCGCGGTTCCGTTCGTATTCCGCAGGACGGAATCTTCTATCAGCAGATTTTCGGCGCTGATGACGCTGATTCCCTGACGATTGTTTTCATTGCAGTCGACTCGTCGGATGACGACGTTTCGGCATGGAACTCCTTTTTTAGAGACTCCGAGGTAGATTCCGTCTCCGCCGGTGAATTCGATCGTGAGATCCTGAATGAGAATATTATTTGAGCTTTTGACGTTCAGTCCGTGCCGCCATTCTGCCTGAACGTAAGCGTCCGTATGGTAGTCGGCTTTTCTCATACGCAGAACGGCGCTCTTGCCTCCGTCCTGTTTTTCGCCGCGGATGACGACGTTTTCACAG
Source organism: uncultured Planctomycetaceae bacterium (assembly GCA_964635645.1). Classification (GTDB taxonomy): domain Bacteria; phylum Planctomycetota; class Planctomycetia; order Pirellulales; family Thermoguttaceae; genus RGIG3701. The sequence goes on from CAZWOV010000072.1 coordinate 2,393, forward strand.
AGTGAGATTGAAAAGAGAGAGTCTCCGGCTCCTTTGAATTCTCCTTTTTTGGCAAAAACGACGGTTCCTTCTTCCAGAATAATTTCCTGGTTGCTGACGCAAGAAAGCGGACGGACGATCCATTCCGATTTCTGTTTATCGATAATTAAAGTCTTCACCTGCGAGTTAATGGCGGCCTGAAGGAATTCGGTTGAATCGTCAGGCGAAAACCCCCACCAGGAAGCGCGGGCAACGTCGCGTTTTCCTTCCATGACTTCTTTTACCAGTTCGGGCGAAGCCGCCGAAAGAGCGCCGCACAGATGGCAAAAAAAGAGTAGAATAAGTAAAAAGGATGGGAAGAAACGTTTGGGAATGAGTCGTAACATTTGAACTCCTATTGGTTGGCAAGGTTAGTCTTTACGGAATAACGAACGGTAGACGACGATAAATAAATTTAAAGAACAACGGCAGGCAAAACGTGCGCGAGAAATACGCGCGGCGTATTCCGTGCTTGAAAAACGCGGTTGAGGAAGCGGCTCCGCGTCGTTTTTCCTTTTTCGACGCAGAGACCGTTTTCGTTATTGAACGCTCTATTTAACGTTGATGTTGAACAGGAAAGAGTGTCCTTTGAGACGTTCGTCTTTGTTGAAATAGAGATCGTTGAACGTCGTCAACGCATTGGCCGGCGGAGTAAGTTTTCCATCGGTCAACGTCAGAGTAAGATCTTCGATTTTCTTTCCGTCTCCCGCTTTGGCGATCATGACTTTGGGACCGCAGAAAATGGCCGATTCAGGCAGAATCGTTCCTTGGGAAGGAATTTCAACAGGCTGTAGTCGGCGCGTTTCGAGACGCAGTTCAAATTCGCATTTGACGTGGAGTGTCGTTCCGGCGGCGAGCGGTTTTGAGAGATCGGCGTCTTTTCCGCATGGGAATTGGACGCGAAGGCTTTTCGCCCAGTTGGGTTTTCTTACGGAGAAGAGGACTTTCGCGTCTTTGGGACCGTCCAGTTTCACGATAAATCCGTCGTTGGCGGCTTCGCTCGATACGAACCATTTCCGACCGTTTAATTCAACCGGCGCGGAGAAACTCTGAAGGAAGTTCATTTGAATTTTCTCTCCGACGGCGACGGCGAGGTAACGTTTGAAATCGTAGAGTCCAAGCGGGCCATGGTAAGAGCAGCACCAAAGCGATTCTTCGGAATAGTTTTGATAGGAAAAAGGACCTTTGGGGTCAACGCCGATGAAACGATGTCCAAAACCGCCGGTAACCCATTGATTCGCGATATAGCCGTTCCAGAGGAGACGTTCCGCCATGTCGAGGTACTTTTCATTTCCGGTGTTTCTCCAGAGCATGAGATTCAAACGGAGCCAATCGGATTCGGAGCAGCCTTCGTCGCGGCGATCGTCCGTGACCTGGAGTTTTTCCAGAACGGAACCGCAAACGTTCACATATCCGCCGGAGACGGCGTCTTCCCAGCGTTTTTCAACGCGCTTGAGGAAGTATTCGTCGCCGGTATCTTCGTAGATCATCATGAGTCCTTCATGTTCGGAAATACTTCCATGACTGTGCCGAACGGGAAGCGCGTCGAAGTTTTCATGGAATCGCCCCATTCGCGCCGCGCAATCGAGATATTTTTTTTCTTTCGTCGCACGGTAAAGCTGAACCAGTCCTTCCATTCCTTCGTAGACGCACGTGACGTAAGCGGAAGCGTAACCGGGAGAGACGACGGAGTATTCTTCAAGGCGTTTGGGGTCGCAAAAGCGCGGCTCAACCGTATTCACGTAGAAATCGCCCAGTTTTTTCGCCGCATTCAGCGTTGATTCTTTTCGGAAAGCGTCCCAGGCCGCGGTAAGTCCAAGAAGAAGTCGGCCGTTACCCCAGAGAATCGGCATCATGACCGCGTTGTCCGTGTCGTTGAGGAGGTCCAGTTTGGTTTGCCAGTTTACGTCCGCGCCGAAATGGCCGTCGTCTTTCTGGTGCGCGACGATTCGATCAACGACTTCTTCCAGACATTCGGGTTGCGGGAGCGCTCCGCCCGAAGCTTTTTGTCCGCCGCGAGAACACGAGCAAATTTCAAGAAAACGTCCGGAAATGTCGCCGCTGAAATGGGTGAACCAGCGTTTCTGATTAAAATTCACGTCGGCCAGGACGAAATCGGTATTGATTGGATCCTGCGTCAGTCGTTTCAGGCCGGATTCATACATTTGGCCGAAAATTCCGCCAAGTTTTATGTCGTTGGAAGGAGAAAGAGGGAGCGTTCCCGCTTTTACCGGGTCGAAGACGGCCATTGCCGACTGGTTTGAAACAAACGGAAGCGCCGCGAGAATAGCCGTGGCGCTGGAATTTCGTAAAAAATCTCGTCGATTCATTTTTTGTTCCTTCAGGGATAAATAATTAGTAAAAATGGAAAGACGGGGACTTTCGCGGCGTCTGTGAAAAAAGTCTCGGACGGCGCCATTAATTGGGTTAAACGAAAAAATCCCCGCGTCGTGATTGAATCAGTTCTTCATGATTTCTTTTTCGAGCGACTCGATCGTACCGCCTTTCGTTTCCGGC
>CAZWOV010000072.1:5027-10344 GCA_964635645.1 uncultured Planctomycetaceae bacterium
GTTCTTCATGATTTCTTTTTCGAGCGACTCGATCGTACCGCCTTTCGTTTCCGGCCCTTTTGCGCGAACAGCATTCGGGAAAATTTCGGCGATGAAGACCCAGATTACGGCTCCCTCCGAAATCGCGAAGAAGGCGATAAATCCGAGAATCGCGGGGATTGCGATCCATGGGTCGGCGGCGTCTCCAAGCCCGATTTGCCAGGCTGCCAGACAGTGCATCGCGCAGGTTCCCAGAGCGCCGAACATGAGGAGGGCGCGGCGGCCGAACCAGTCTATAAAGAAGAATGCGGCGCTGGTGAAAATGAGGTTGATCGTTCCCAGACCGATCGTACTTGCCAGCGCGGCGCTGGTTCCGAATCCGAACATTTCAAAAATACGCGGAGCGTAGTAGTTGATTGCGTTGATTCCGGAAACCTGATTGAACATTGCGACCGCCCAGGCGAGGAAAATGGGCCAAAGATATTTTTTCTGGAAAAGCGGAACGTTTTGGCCGTCCGACGCGTTTTTGAGGGATTCGGCGATTTGCTCCACCGTTTCATCCGGGTTTGAATCGCCGATGGATTCGAGGACTTTTTTAGCTTCTTCACGACGACCGTAACGCATGAGCCAACGCGGCGATTCGGGAATGGTGAAGAGGAGGAGGAAAAAGACGAATGCGGGGAACGCTTCCACGCCGAACATGAGACGCCATTTGATCGCTTCGGCAGTCATTCCTTCGGCAAAAAGCGCGGCCAGCTTTTCGCACCAGGTCCAGACGATGGTCTGGTTATCGATGGCCTGCGCCACGTAGTAGTTTGAAATGTACGAGACGAGAATACCGAGAACGATATTGAACTGGTTCATTGCGACGAGACGGCCGCGGTATTTTCCCGGGGCGATTTCCACGATATAGAGCGGGACGACGACCGAAGAACCGCCAATCGCGATTCCGCCGATAAAGCGCATGAGGACGAGCGTCTCCCAGTTGGGCGGAAACGCGCACCCGACGGCCGATATGAAGTAAAGAACGGCCATGACGAGCAGGATGTTTCGGCGTCCGAATCTGTCGGAAGGACGTCCAATCCCGAATGCGCCGATAATGGTTCCGATCAGAGCGACGGAAACGGTGAAACCGTGCCAGAAATTGGCCTCGTCTTCCCCTTCGTATTTTTTATCTTTTTGCGCTTCGATTTTCTGTTCGGCCGTCAGAATCAGGGCCGCGTCTCCGGTTTTTTCAGCCAGCGCCAGTTCATTTTTCAAGGAGGCGATATCGTTGGCTTTCTGTTCGAAAACTTCATAGTATTCAAGCTGCATTCCTTTTTCGCAACCGGAGATGACTCCGGAGTCAAATCCGAAAAGCAGTCCGCCCAGCGCGGAAACGATAACAATATAGATTAAAGCGCCCCAATGTATTTTATTAACGCGGCTGGTCATATCGGCTGGCCTTTCTCTGTGAAATATGAAAATATTGACGGAATAAAATTTGAAATTTCTGTTTCTTTTATTTTAACGGGAAATTTGAAGGAAAAAAGGGGGTGAGGAGGAGTTTTTCCCATTTTTTTGGTTTTATTTTTCGAAGTTTTTGCTTCTTTTCTTGACAAAAGCCTAAATTTTGGTAAAATAGGGAGGAATTTGGAGTCGCGGGACTGTGCGGAGGCAAATGGAGACGTCGTTTCGGTTTCCTTTATTTCGGAGTCCTTTGTTTTCTGTTTTGTTTTTTCAAATTTTAATTTCCGTATCCTGACGAGGGATGGTAGAGGTATTCATGGCTGTTTCGTGGCAGAATTTCAAAACGCTTATCCAGGACTCGCGGAAAATCCTTATCGCATCTCATGCCAAAGGGGACGGAGACGCTCTTGGGAGCGAACTGGCTCTTGCCGCGGCGTTGCGTTCGCTTGGTTTTCAGGCGACGGTGGTGAATCCGGATCTTCCAGCCGAAACCTTTCGCTTTATCGGAAAGGACTTTGATGAAATCCGTTTTTTTGACGGTACGAAGTCTGGAACGGCCGACGCGCTGGACGGTCTGCGTAAGCTTCTTCCCGATGAAGCGTTGGAGTACGATACGTTAATTGCAGTCGATACGTCGTCCCGCAGTCAGCTGAGAAGTATTTCGGAGTTGGTTGATTCCAATCGATTCAAGGTAATCGTTATTGATCATCATGCCGTTGGCGAACAGCTTTCAAAAAATGATTTTTCCGACTCTCGTCAGCCGGCCGCCGGATGTCTGGTCATGGAGTTGATAGAGAGTCTTGGCGTTTCGCTTTCCCTGAAAGAAGAAGGTTCGTCCTGCTCCATCGCGGATTTTCTTTTTTTTGCCATAGCGACGGATACCGGTTGGTTCCGTTTTCCCTCCGTTCTTCCGGAAACGTTCAGTCAGGCGGCGCGTCTTGCGTCCGTCGGCGCCTCGACTTCTCGGCTTTATCGTATGATGAACGAAAATTATTCTCCTGCGCGTTTGAAACTTCTGGGGGTTTTGGCGCAAAATTCGGTTTTGGAGCGCGGCGGACGGCTTGCGTATTCCTGGTTGGAAACGCGTGATTTTGAGCGGTTTGAAGCGGCGGCGGGGGATTCTGTGGATTTGGTTAATTCGCTTCTGACGACGGGCGGCGTTGAAGCCGCTGTTCTGTTCACAGAGATTCCGGGGGGATTTCGGCTCAATCTTCGAAGCCGCGGGGAGTTTAACGTTGCGCAGATTGCCCGGGAGCTAGGGGGCGGCGGACATAAAAATGCGGCGGGCGCAATCGTTAGGGGAACGTTGGAAGAAGTGAAGCGGAAGGTTCTCGGATTGGTGAAATCAGGGAGCGGCGATTAGCGGTCAGGGAACAGAGGATAGCGTTGAGAGTGGAATTGATTTTTGATTTCGCGTATTCTTTCTCCTCCTTTGTTTGTTTTTCACGAGAACAGATAGACAAAATTCGGGCTGAAAACTTACGGTTGCCGAAGTTCAAGCGGAAATGAAGAGGTCAATGAAAAAATCAATTCTCGTTTTATTGCTTTTGGTATTTCTGCTTCGTCCAGTGCGCGCGGATGAGGCGGCATGCCAGATTGTGGTAGCCGGTTCCGGAGCCGCAGGGTTAGCCGCGGCGCTTTTTGCCGGCGAAGCCGGGGCGGACGTTATTCTTCTTGAAGCGACGCACCAGGTTGGAGGAAACACGACGTCCGGAGGCGTTAATTTTCCAGGTCTTTTCCACGCCTGGGGAAAGCAGATTATTGCCGGTCCGATCTGGGACCTGATTGAAGAATGCGTTGCGCTTGACGGAGGAGAAACTCCGGATTTCTCCGTTGTTCCCGCGCATCACTGGATGCATCAGGTCCGGATTAATTCCGCGCTCTTTGTTCTTCTCGCAGAGGAGGCTCTTCAGAAGAGAAAAGTAAAAATCCGATACTATGAAACGCCGCTTTCTATCGAATCGACGTCAGAGGGTTGGACGATTCAAACCGTCGCGATGGGGGAATCTCGAACGATTCATTGCCAACAGATTATCGACTGCACGGGAAACGCTTCGCTTTGCGCGATGGTCGGCGCTGAACGAATGCGGGAGGACGAGAGTCAGCCGGGAACGTTCAATTATTTTTTGACGCTGGACAAAGAATTAACGCCGACGCCGGAGGATCTTGCCGAATGGCGGAAACGCGCTTGCGATGCGATTCAGAGAGGCGAGCTTCATCCGGAGGATATTCGCGGAAACGTCTGGGACGCTTTTTGTCAGGATCGTTCGAGCAGCTTTAATTATGTTTTTAACGCGGATAATTCAACTGCGGAACTGCGTACGGATACGAATCTTCGCGGACGCGCGTCGGCGCTTCGCGTCCTGCGTTTTGCTCGAACGCTTCCAGGGCTTGAAAGCGCACGGATCGCCTTTTTTTCGCCCGAGGTTGGGATTCGCGAAACGTGGCGTGTTCGCGGAGACGCGGTCGTTTCCTGCGCGGACTATATTTCGGGAAAGGTTTGGGAGGATTCGCTTGCGTTCGCTTACTATCCGGTCGATCTTCACGTGAATGCGACGGGCGTCGCTCCCGCCCAATTAGCGGAAGGGGTTCTTCCAACCATTCCACTGCGCACCCTTTTGCCGAAGGGGGTTGAGAATATGCTCGTTGCCGGGCGGTGTTTGAGTAGCGATCGGCTGGCTAATTCCGGATTGCGCGTTCAGGGCGCGTGCATGGCGGGAGGACAGGCGGCCGCGGCCGCGGCAGTCGTTGCCGTTCGAGAGAAGACGACTCCGCGAAAGGTTTCCATTTCCATGGTGAAAGCGTTGCTGAAGGAGCTGGGAGCAACCGTTCCGGAATGAGAGGGATTTGGAATCAGGGGGCGGCGCTCAATTTCTATCCGTTCTGTCCGGGGTTTAACGGGAACGGAGACGCAAACTTTAAACTAAAAATAAACAGAATATCAAATGAATAAACAAAAAAGAGTCAAAACCAACGGACGCAGATCGCTTTTCCATTCGTCGCGCGGGAATATCCCGTATGCGAATGGAGTCGTTTTGCGTAATTCAGTAATTTCATCAAGGAAACGATTTATGAGTAATTTAAAAAAGCAGAAAAATCAATCTTCCGTGAATCAGAAGTTGGAAACGGCGAATGAGACGGCGGAAGAAAAGAAGTCCCACGATTGCGGGACCGTGCATTCCGTAGCGGATTTACCGACGGGACGACGTTGTTTTATCGCGCAGGCAGGAGCCGCCGTTTTGGCCGCCGCCGCAATTTCGCCCGCGGTTCTCGCCGCGGCGGGAACGGTTCTGACTCCAATCAAAAAACATTTTGGAAGTACGAAAAAAGACGTCGGAGGCGCCGTTAAAGAGTATGCGGTTGGGAAATTTTCCGATTTGCCGGAAGACGGAACGCCGCTTCTGGTTTCCATTTGCGACGAATTACTTGACGGATGGTCTAAAGAGATTAATGTTGTCGGAGCTATTTTTGCGCGCCGCACCGGCGATAATTCCATTAAAGTTCTCCACACCATGTGCCCGCACATGGGAAGCTCCGTAGGTTTTAAGAAGACGGAGACTCTCTTTTTCTGCCCGAGCCACTCCGCTTATTTTGATTTGGATGGAAAGCGTTTGGATAAAGGCGCCAAAAATCCGTGCAAACGGGATATGGATGAATTGGAAGCGAAAATTGGCGAAGACGGCAACATTTACGTTCAATTTCTTTGTTTCAAGAGCGACAGCGCTGAAAAAATTCCGGTTTGATATGGTATTGAATCGGGTCTGAAATCAAAAGCCGAATCGAGAAAATTCGTTGTGATGAAATTGCCTGAATTAAGCGCGTGAAGCGTTGAAGCGGACCGTTTTGCCGATTGGGCTTTTTCATTGCTCAACCTTTGAAAATTAAGAAA
>CAZWOV010000073.1:0-10205 GCA_964635645.1 uncultured Planctomycetaceae bacterium
ACATTCATCATTTTGCTCCGGGCGAAATGGTAACGGTCAGCCAATCCGGGTTCAAATTTGAACGTTACGCTCCGGAACAGAAAAAAGCAAGCTGCTTCTTCGAGTGGATCTACTTCGCAAACGCCGCAAGCGTTATCGATGAAGCCAGCGTTTATCTCTGCCGAGAACGCTGCGGAAAAATCCTCGCTGAAGAAGAGGACGTTCCGTGGGATGAAAACTCGATCGTCGTCCCCGTTCCGGACACCGCAAAAAGCGCCGCGGGAGGATACGCTTTCCAGGCCCATATCCCATTTACCGAAGGCCTTTTGAGAAACCGTTACGCCGGCCGAACCTTCATCCAGAACGACGACACGCGCGCGTACGCCGTCCGAAGCAAGTACTGGATCATCCCCTCCGTGCTTGAAGGAAAGAAAGTCTTCCTCGTTGACGACAGTATCGTTCGCTCCACGACCCTGCGCGCTCTGGTTCACCGTCTGCGCAACGTCGGACACGTCGCGGAAATTCACGTTCGTATCGCGTGTCCGCCCGTTCTCGCGCCGTGCTACTACGGAGTCGACATGTCTACGACCAAAGACCTTTTCGCTCCCGCGTATATCAAACCCGACGATCCGCTTACTCCAACTCCGGAAATGCTCGAAGAAATGGCCAAGGAAATTGGCGTCGATTCCCTCCGTTTCCTCCCCGTAGAGCGCGTGGCGGAAAGTATCGGTCTTCCGGAAAATGAACTTTGCCTTGGTTGCGTAAACAGAATTTACCCAACGCCGAAGGGCGAAGAACTGTATTCCATTTCACTGGAAGAAATGAACGCTCAAAATTGAATTGCGCCGACGAACGGCAAAACGCCGACGCTCCTCGTCAAAAAACGGTTGAGAGCGCCGACTTTTCTTTTAGAACGATATCGACTGTTTTGCCGTTCGTCAATATTCACGATTATTCAGCGGCGTTAAACGTACCGCTTATTACCATAAATTACTCGAAAGGTCAAAAATGAGTAAATTTGTTTTCATTACCGGCGGCGTGGTTTCTTCACTCGGTAAAGGGTTAACTTCGGCCAGTATCGGACTTCTGCTCAAAAGCCGCGGTCTGCGTATTGAGATGCTCAAGATGGATCCGTATCTTAACGTCTATCCTGGGAAAATCAATCCTTTTGAACACGGCGAAGTTTATCTGACTGAAGACGGAGCCGAAACGGACCTGGACTTGGGCCATTACGAACGTTTCGTAGGTCAGAATCTTCACCAGCGCAACAGCGTTTCCGCCGGACGTATTTACTCCGGCGTCTTTGAAGCCGAACTGCAGGGCAAGTATCACGGAGCCACCGTTCAGGTCGTCCCGCATGTCACAAACGCCATTAAGGAACGATGGAAACGGTTGGAACGCCCCGACGTCGACGTTATCATGATTGAACTCGGCGGAACCATCGGCGATATTGAAGGTTTGGCTTTCCTAGAAGCCATGCGGCAGTTTCAACTGGAACGCGCTCCCGAAGACGTAGCGTTCATTCACATGACGCTTATTCCTTTTCTGCGGGCAAGCGGAGAAATCAAAACGAAACCGACCCAGCACTCCGTGGAAAGACTTCGCGGAATCGGAATTCAGCCCGACGTGCTGATTTGCCGTACCGTCGTACCCCTCGAAGAGGAACATCGCCGTAAAATCGCGCTTTTCTGCAACGTCCGCCCAGAAAACGTAATTGAAGAACAGGACGTCGAATACTCCATCTACCAGGTGCCGGTAATGCTCATGGAAGAGGGAGTCGATCGCATTCTGGCCAAACGGTTAAATATCAATTTGAACGAAATTGATTTGACGCGCTGGAATGAAATGCTGGAAAAAGTCCGTAATTCACAGGATGAAGTTGAAATCGCGGTCGTCGGGAAATATATTTCTCTAACCGACTCGTACAAATCGATTTACGAAGCCCTCACTCACGCCGGAATCGCAAACCACGTGAAAATCAAACTGCGTAAAATCGAAGCGGAAGAAATTGAAGAAAAAGGCGCGGACGCCTGTCTCGCAGGAGCGCGGGGCATTCTGGTTCCCGGCGGTTCCGGAAGCCGCGGCGTACCGGGAAAAATGCAGGCCATTCAATACGCTCGAGAGAGAAAAATTCCTTTCCTCGGAATTTGCCTCGGTCTTCAGTGCGCCGTTTCTGAATTTGCAAGAAATGTCTGCGGTATTGAAGGCGCGGGAAGCGAAGAATGGATGGAAGAAGGCCAGATCGATCCGAACAAAGCCGTGGTTATCCGCGGTGAAAATCGCCGTCTCGGATCCTACGCCTGTTGGGTTCATGAAGGTACGAAAGCTCGAAAAGCTTACGGCACGGAAATGATCCGCGAACGTCATAGTCATTACTATGAAGTCAACCCTCTCTTTGTCGAACAGCTCAAAAACGCCGGAATGGTTATCTCCGGAAACAATCCCGACAAAGACCTCGTTGAAATGATTGAATTGCCCGACCATCCTTGGTTCGTCGCAACTCAGGCTCATCCCGAATTCAAGAGCCGACCGGTGGAATCTCATCCTCTTTTCCGTGATTTTGTAGCCGCGGCAAAAGAAAACCGTTGATTTTTAACTCTTCAGGAGAAAAGCGCACGGCGTTTTTCTCCTCGTTTTTCTATATCTATATCCGACCAAATTAACACTACCAATTTATCCCCGAAGGAGAAATCAATCATGATTATTGGCGTCCCCAAAGAAATCAAAGCTCAGGAAGACCGCGTCGCCATGTCCCCCGCAGGCGTCGACGCCTGCGTTCGGGCAGGACATACCGTCGTCATTGAATCAGGCGCGGGAAACGGAAGCGGTTTTACGGACGACGAATATATTCGGGCCGGAGCCGCCATCCTTCGCTCTGCAAAAGAAGTATTCGACAAGGCGGAAATGATCGTGAAAGTCAAAGAACCGCTTCCGGCTGAATATGGTATGCTTCGCGAAAATCAGCTTGTCTTCACCTACTTCCATCTTGCTCCGGACCCGGTCTTGACGCAGGCAATGCTGGATTCAAAAATCATCGGAATCGCCTATGAAACCGTCCAGTTGCCAAACGGAGCTCTTCCGCTCCTTATGCCGATGAGCGAGATTGCGGGACGAATGGCCGTTCAAATCGGAGCTTTCCTGCTTGAACGTACCAATAACGGACGCGGAGTCCTTCTGGGAGGCGTTTCCGGCGTGGAAAAAGGTAAGGTCGTCATCATCGGCGGCGGAAACGTCGGAGCCTCCGCCGCCAAAATCGCGCTGGGAATGGGCGCTCAGGTGACGGTTCTCGATATCTCCATTCAGCGTCTCGCTTATCTGGACGATATTTTCAATAGCCGTATTCAGACGCTCGTCTCCAATCTCTACAATATCGAAGCCGCGGTCAAAGAAGCGGATCTCGTCATCGGCGCGGTACTCGTAACCGGTTCCAAAACCCCGAAACTGGTTAAAGAGTACATGGTCGAACAGATGAAGCCGGGCGCGGCGCTCGTGGACGTCGCTATCGACCAGGGCGGTTCCATTGAAACCATGGACCGATGCACTACCCATGGCGAACCGTATTTCATCAAACACGGCGTCGTTCACTATTCCGTTGCGAATATGCCAGGCGCGGTCTCGCGTACCTCCACGTTCGCTTTGACAAACGCGACTCTTCCATACGTCCTGAAACTTGCAAACATGGGCGCGATTGAAGCCATGAAATCTGACTCCGCGTTACTCCGGGGACTTAATGTTTTCAAGGGAAAACTCACTTACCCGGGCGTGGCGGAAGCGCAGGGACTTGAATACACACCGGCGGAAGAAGCAATTGCCGAATAGCCGTCTTTTACTTAAAGAGGAGCGCGGTTTGTTTTCGCCGCGCTTTACGCAAGCCGTCTTTCGAGCACGGAACTTTCAAATTTCCGCGCTCGAAAGACGTTGAATAAACAGAAATCGGAACGCAGAGAAAAAGCGTTCCGATTTTTTCAACTTTACCATTTATTCCAATGGATTTTATCCTCATTCCACCGATCCGTTACGACGGGAAGAGGATTTTTCGGACAACCGACGATCATAATGCCGTGAACGGCAATATTTTCCGGTAATTTGAAGTATTGGCGAAAACGCTCTATCCGATCCGCCGCAGGGTAAATTCCCGCCCAGACGGCGCCGTAGCCAAGACCATGCGCGGCAAGAAGCATGTTCTGGATGCACGCGGAGCAGTCCAGCATCCAGTTGCCCGGAGCGCGTTCGCTCGATTTGTCTGCGCAAAGAACAATAGCGTGCGACGCGCTCGCAAGCGACGAAATATACGGATGAATTCTCATAAGATCAGGAAAAAGCGCCGAATCGCCGACAACAATAAAACGCCACGGTTGCGCGTTCAACGCCGACGGGGCGTACATTCCGCATTCCAAAATTTCACGAATATGCTCGTCCGGAATCCGCGCTCCGGTAAATTCCCGCACGCTTCGTCTGGTTTTCAGGGCGTCAAAAAGGTCCATTTTGTTTCCTTTGAATAAAAAATTTAAAAATTACCGTTATTTTCTGATTAAAATCAGACGGACAAAAAAAGCGAAGTTTTCACTCGCTCGAAAACTCCGCGGAAAATCCAAATCGCAGAAACGAGTCAACGGCTCGTCCGCATAGATTTTAAAGTAAATCTCAACCGTAAATCTCGTTCCACAAACCGTTCAAATCGACGTCCTGCACCGTACCGGCAAAAACAACCGTTCGATAGGTAACTTCGCGAGATTCGCCTTTTTTAAAGAGCCACGGCCCCGGATTATAGTTAAACGGCATCGGAGAAATATTCCCATAATCGCGGGTAAACCACGTGCAGTTCTCAAACGTGGGTTCAGGGGGAGTAATGTTCGGAGGACAGAAAACCGCGACGCCTTCGGTTATGGCCGGATTAAAGTATCGCTTACCATAGTACGCGCACCATTTCGCCGCTTTACCCTCCGTCTCCTTCTGACCAATTTGTCCATTACTGTTAATCAATACGCCGCCGCCCGCGGGCGCAAGATCGCTGACAACACGAACGCCGAAGAAACCATGATTTGTTTTGGTCACGGTCACATCGACAAGCGGGGTCCACTTAATATTGAAGTCTACGACATAATAATCGTCGCAACGCCAGTCTATCGAGTAACGGCGAACGTCTTCCATAATCGGGTCCTGTTCCGGCTTCTTCCAGACGCAGGCGTCCGACCAGACGACCTTCGTTTCCGTCGCTTCTTCAACTTTCAGCTGGTTTTTACTGAGAATCTGGCCGTCGGTGCGCGTTCCCTGCCAGTAGTTGCCGCCGTTGACATGGTCCAGACCAAAAAACATCGAGCGATGATGAGGCCACGGCATACCCGTTTCAGTCGTTACGGAGACCATCGATTTCGGCCCGGCCAACGGGTAAACATAAGGGTATTTCTGATGCTGACCGCAACGGTACGCGGCAAGAACCTGATTGTCGCGGCGCACCCAGAGCATTTTGTCTTCGCAAGCGGAAACATAGGCGGTGCAGTGTTCCGCCGGCGGTTCGCCCCAGTCTTTCGTAAATGGAGTCGCCTTGCCGCCGGCAAAAATCGGACCGGTAGGCACGTTGGAAACGGCTGAGCCGTCTTCATTAGCAATCAGCACGTTCAGACCGCCGACCGTTGCGGCAGACGCGGCAGCCGCGCGTAGAAATTCACGTCTTTTCATGAAAATTATCCTTTAGAGAGTGGGATGGAGAAAAACCGCGCGGTTAATCAAAGCGGACGCGATTCTTCGGTTACTTATTTAACATATGGATTTATTTTATCACACACGGCGCGGCCTGTCAATTCTCTCCCTGAAAATTTCCAGAAAATTTCAGATTTTCCCGGAAAATTTCTCAACGCAGAATTTCCCCCAAAAAATTCGCGTTCTCAAATCCGTCCTCATCCCTGAAAATCGGCGGTTCCGCGCCTCCGAAAGGCCCCCTGGTTTTTTTTCAAAGATGTGCTATAATAAATACTAATTGTAATTCCGGCGGGCGTTTTAGCCGGATACAGCAACGGTTTCAATTACAGAATGGAGTAGAAATGTCCCTGAAAAGCCCTCAAATCGTGAAGACAGACGTTCAGAAGGTAGGTATTCTTTTCTCCGGAGGTCCGGCGCCGTCAGCCAATGCAGTCATCTGCTCCGCAGCGGACTGTTTCCGTCGCGCTGGTATTGAAGTTTACGGCTTCCTGAACGGTTACACGCATCTCGTCAACTACAAGGCGGGCGATATTCTTGCAGAAGGCGTCGCTTATCTTCGCCTTGACAAAATGAACCTCGAAGGCCGCCGCACGGAAGGCGGTATCATCATCGGTTCCGCCCGCGCTAATCCCGGCAAGGCAATGAGCAAGCCGGAAGACCTTTCCAACGCCGAAGCGACCGCTCCGATGAAAACCGTCTACGAGGCTCTCCGCTCCCTGGGTATCGACGTTCTCATCTCAATCGGCGGCGACGACACGCTCACGACTGCGGCTAAATTCAAGCTCTATCAGGATACATTTGAACCCGGCGCGAAAAAAATCCGCGTCATTCACCTTCCGAAGACCATCGACAACGACTACGAAGGTATCGACTTCACGTTCGGTTTCTTCACCGCGGTCGATCTGATGTCCCGTCAGCTCCGCAACCTCCTCTTCGACGCCACCGCGACCAACTGCTACTATGTCGCTCAGCTCATGGGTCGTAAAGCCGCGTGGCTCTGCTACGGTTCGGCAATTGCAGGCGAAGCGTCTCTCTGCATCGGTCTTGAAGACGTAGTCAACGATCCGTCTCTGATGGGTACGGAAGATTCCTACAGCCCGCAGACCGGCGAACTTCTCACCGACGAAAACGGCAACGCCAAACAGCGTGAAATCGTTCTGTTCGACAAACTGATCGGACGAATTGCCGATACGGTCGAAAAACGTATTAAGCTCGGTAAAAAATGCGGCGTCATCTGCGTTGCCGAAGGAATTGGCGAATATCTTCCGCTCGCCGAAATCAAATGCTGCATTTCTGACGACGAATACCGCAGCCTGAAACCGGACACGTTCGGACACTATCCCGTCTCCCAGCTGAAATTCAGCTCCCGTCTTGGCCGTCTTGTCGCCGATGAAATGGCGAAACGCGGTTACGGCAAAATCAAATTCGTCGGTCTTCAGTTCGGTTACGAAGTTCGTTGCCAGCCGCCGACGGGTTTTGACGTTATCATGGGAAGCCAGCTTGGAAGCGGCGCTTACGTCTCTCTGATTGAGAAGGGATTGAACGGCGTTATGGTTTCCGTTGGTAAAGAAATGGAACTTGAATTTCGTCCGTTCGAAGATCTGATCAATATGTCGAAACTGCGCGCGTACCAGCGTCCGCTGCGTCTCGGCAAAGGACTTCACAGTCTTGCCCGATATATGGAAGAATGGGTTGAAGAGTAAATTTAACTCTAAAAACACAACGGGTTCAGATAATCTGGTTAAAATCCATTTTTAACAGAAACGGACGATTCCATAAGAATCATGAACCGCGTAAAATAAACTGTGTAAAATGAACCGGAACAGTTTCGGCCGTTCCGGTTTTCATATCGTCAAAACCTCCCGGAAAGTAATTTTCAGGGAGGTTTATCAACATACGCCGACAATCGCTTATCGCAAGACGATCTTATCTTTTCGGCGTAAACAGAATTGCTTCGCCGCCCGTCGGCAAAAGCGAAAGATCCAGCGAGGATTCGGAAGTGACGGTCAGTTTTCGATTGCCGACTTTGGTTTTCGTCTGTACCGTCGGGTCGTCAAACCAGACGGACGCTTCATACTCGCGATTTTTGTCGAGAAAATCCAGCGAGATTTTCAGATTCCGCGCCGAATCGTTTGTGATGGCGCCCAAAAACCAATTGGAATCGCGGCGTCTGGCAACGACGGCAAACTCTCCGATCTCGCCGTCGATAATCTTTGTGTCGTCCCAAACGGTCGGAACATTATCGAAAAATTCCAGTTCTGGCTCGTTTCCGCACGATTCCGGACGATCGTACCAGTAGACGAACTGCAGCGGACTGAAACAGATAACCGAAAGCGCAAGCTGATGCGCCGAGGTAGTCTGAAGACCTCTTCGTTTCGGATTCTCCTTTTTTTCTTCCTGAGTCACTTTTGGGAAATAGTAACAAATCGTATAGTCGGCGGGACCGGCCACAAATCGCGTAAACGGCAAATGCGTATTCTGCGTAGCCGAAGGCATTTCTTCATTTCCGCGAATTCCCTCCTGGGTAAGGAAATTCGGATACGTGCGGCTGAATCCTGTTGGGCGATATTCGTCGTGGACGTCGACCATAAGATGATGATCCGCGCATTTTTTGATTGCATTATGCATCCAGACGGTCCAATAGAACGATCCCACGTGCACAAAACCAAATTTAATTCCTTTCAATCCCCATTTTTCATAGAGCGGCAACAACTCGTCAAGTTGCCGATGCAGTGCGCGCTGATTCACATAAACAAAGACTCCGATTCCCTTTTCCTTCGCGTAACGTAAGACCTCCTGAAGGTCCAGATCCCCACGCGGATTTCGCCGGGGATCAACCGTTACGGTCGTCGCGTCGGAGGCCATGGAGTACTCGTATCCATACCACCCGGCGTCAAAATGAATGTAGCTGATATTATGTTCAACCGCAAAATCTACCAGTTTCTTTCCGCCGGCAGTAGAAAGCGACGTTTCACGCATAATCCGTCCCGGTTTAATCCACGAAACGTCTTTTATCTCGCAGGGCGGGTTCAAATTCAAGATCAGATCGTTGTTTGCCAGCAAGTCCTTCGAACGCTCCGCCGTCATAATAACATGCCATGGCGTAGCGAACGGCGTAGTAAGCTGGACGTCCTGATACATTTGACACGTTACCGCGTTCGATTTCTGGGGATGAAGAACAAATTTTGTTCTCACATAATCGACGGCCTGAGCTTCCATAAGACAAACATGCGTTCCGTCCGGCTCGCGAAGTACCAGAGGACGTTCCGCCTCCGACGGCCAATTTTTCAACGGAAGAAGCGAATAGGCGCCCTGCGCGAACGACGTAAACCAGGCCATTGTTCCTTCTGGAAAAACGTAATCCGTCAAATCCTTCCGAATAATCAGGTCGTTACCGGAACCATCGGGCCGTTCGAGGAAATGATATCGAAACGCTATTCCCGCGTCGTAGGCGCGCACCTCAATATCCATCGGGATTCCACGCCGCGTCAGATGAATTGTTTTGCCGTGAAAACAGTCGCGCACAAGAGCGCGTTCTCCAAAATGATTTTCCCACGTCTCGTTTCGCGTTACGTCCGTAGTTCCCGAAACAGAAAATCCGGACTCGAAACCCGCGACGCCAAGTTTCGATGGAAGAACTACGTCTTTTCCATTAAACGAAACGGCATATCCAAGAGTCTGGTCCGCAAGAATCTCAAAACGAAAAACGAGTCTTCCGTCTGGCGAAGCAATTGAAATCGGCATTGCCAAAGACATTTCTGAAACGCCGCCTTCTGCCAAAACGTTTTCCGCAGAAAACGCCCGCGGAAGAACCGCGCCGATAAAAAAGACCCCAAAGATTGCCAATCGAAATATCTGATTCATAAAAATTCCCTTAAAATCGTAAAACAGCCGTATTTGAAAATAGCAAAGCGTCCGGAAACGCCCTTAAATCGTTAAAAACCAAAGCGGCGCCGACAAATAAACGCCGCCAAACTGCCGCCGCCGAACAAAATTCTCCGAACGCTATTTTCCTAATTCTATTCCTCTGTGATCTCGTACCAGACAGTCTGATACGTTGGATCGATATGAAAAGACGCGGCGCCGGAATCCAGACGGACGGGAACTTCTCCCTTACGCTCGCCGGTAGCGTCCAACGCAAAACATCGAACGGCATTCGCCGACGTTTTCCAGACGATATCGGCCGGAATCCCTTCGGCAAGGACAGGGGCCTCGCCAAGATTTTTGCGGTAAGTAAGACGGTTTTCACCGCAATCTTCAAGCATTGCGCCGGTATTCGCCATAATGCCGGTCGCAGCGAGGAGGTAACGTTTCGGGTCCGTTTGCGTCATCGAAAGAGTGCAGTAGTCCAGGCGCGTTTTTCCCGGGCGAATGAACAAATTGCCGATTTGAAAATCTCTGCCGTCGACAAAACCGGTAAACAGCTTCGTTCGCGGCGAATCGACAGTAAAAAACGCTTTGTTTTCGCGCTCAAAATTAACGTAAATTTCTCCCGACTCGCTGCGAATCCACTTTTTTTCCGGGGA
>CAZWOV010000074.1:0-10096 GCA_964635645.1 uncultured Planctomycetaceae bacterium
CGTTATTTTGTCGGCGACGGCGTTCGGCTGTTGATTCAGAGAATTCTTCCGGAATCGGTTCGGGATAACGAGGAGATTCGCGCGGAACTCCTTCGCCGTTATTCAAGAGAATATGGCGAAAAAGACGGATGGGCGCGAAAAACGGCGCCTTATCCTGGGATTCCGCAGCTTCTGGACGAAATCGATCGCAAGGGGCTGAAAAAGGCCGTTTTCTCAAACAAACCGGCAAACTGCACGGCGCTTTGCGTCGGGCGTCTGCTCTCCGACTGGACTTTTGACGAGGTTGTGGGGCAGAAGGACGGCGTAATTCCGAAAAAACCGGATCCAACCGGCGCTCAACTTATTCTGGAACGGTGGGGAATGACGCCGGAGGAGGTTCTCTACGTAGGAGATACGTGCACCGATATGGCGACCGCCCAAAACGCCGGGCTTTTTTCCATCGGCGTTACCTGGGGGTTCCGTCCGGAAGAAGAGCTGAAAGCGACCGGTGCGAAACGTATCGTCCGCCGTCCAATGGAGATAGCCGAACTTTTTTGAGAGTTATTCTTTTAGGAGAGTTGTTCTTTTTTCGGTTTGTCTTTTGAGGTATGAAAGTTTACGGCGTTTTCTTAAGATAAAAAACAGGCCTTTTGAAAGAAAAGGCCTGTTTCTGAATAATGAAGTCTATTTTTTTCTCTGATTCATCAGGTCGATGAGAAGTCGATCGTATTTTTCAAGGCGCCGGAGGTCGTCGGCGTCGCGCATCCGGAAGTTGGACATGTCGGCGCGAGTACGTTCGTTCATGCGTTTCGCTCCCGTTTGGATAATTTCGAGCGCCTGCGCGTATTCGGCGGAATTTTTGTCCAAATTTTCAAGACACGGGCTCAGTTCCGGCCGGTCCAGAAGGACGTTTTGGAAATTCCATTTATTCTGATTGTCCCAGGCGCTTGGGAAACACGTTCCGCAAAGTTGCCCGAGTCGGTCCAGTTCCTCATGCGTCAACGGACAGCGTCCGTAACGGTTTTCACGGTAATTGCACGCGAAGGTCGGGTAATACGGTCCGTTCAGGTCGATCCATGCGACGATAGCGTCTTTTTCAGCGTCGGTGAGAGAGAATTTTTCATCGCGCGCGTCGCCGTGTCCCTTCATCACGACTTTCCCCAGTCGGCTGACCAGGGCGCCCCAGCTTTTGGAGTTCATCGTTTTGGTAGGTCCGGCTCCCGGCGCGACGATGAGCTGATTTTGATAGATACTTGAATAGGAGGCGTTGAAAATGAGATTTTTATCTCTGGCCAGCACGACGCTTTTTGCGCCGGATTTTCCGAAATCATGGCACTGAACGCAATTTTTGTCAAAGATAGGCTGGACGGATTCCATGTAGCTGAATTCTTTTCCTTTCGGCGCCCATTCCGGGAGTTTCAGTTGACTTGCGGGTCGGAGCAGGGCTTTGACGGTTCTTCGCGGCGGGACGGCGTTGAGGCGGTCTTCATGACATCCGATGCACCCCTGATTTTCACCGGGCCGTACGATGGTTCCGCTTCGCATGGAGTGAAGCATTCTTCCTTTTTCGTCCAGAAGCTGGAAATAGACGAAGGTATCGGCCGGAATCTCAAAATTGGCGCTTCCATCGTCTTCGACCGGCACGGTTCCGAGAATGCGTTTGTTGCTGAAATCATGCCAGTTCATGGCCGGAGCCTGTTCGCCCGCGAGATTCCAGAAATTGTGCGTCCAGTAACGTTTTTCCGGAGATTCTACGACGCGCAGGTATTTTACTTCGCCCCGTTTGACGTTTTTCATTTCCTGGCTTTCGTAAACGTCGGAGACATAGAAAGTTCCCGTCGTTTTCGAGCGGTCGATACGCGATTCGATTCGTTTGGGGACCGACCGCGGAGCAAGACGCTGAGCGTCGAAGATTCCCCAATTCGGGTTGGAATCCGCGAGAATCTGCGTTTCATGGCCGTCAAGGTCAAAAAGAACGAGTCCCATTCGATTGTTTCCGTTTGCGATCTGGCGCGAACAGAGAAAGACGGAGTCGGAGAGCGGCTGCGGGTCTTCGTATTTAATCTGCAATCCGGAAAATGAGTCGTAACCGCCGTTTCCAACGCGGAAAATTTCCTGCGGCGGCAACATGAATCGGACGGCGTTTGGGTTGTCGATTCCTTTTGAACGGTCGAGAATCGCCACGGCTCCCCATGGGAGATCATGACAGGAGGAGAACGTGCAGACGACGTTTTTGGAACCGGGTATTTCTTTTGCGTCGAGAACGGCTCCGGGCGACGAGATATTGTTCCCCCAGAAAATCAGGTGGGAAGTTCCGTCGGGGTTTGCGACCCAGAGTCCCTGCGCGTCGCCGAAGTTCCGGTCGACGTATTCCCAGCGGTCGTAGAGGACGCGGCCGTCGGAAAGAAGCGAGGCGTGACCTTCAAAGAGAGTGCTGTGCCCGATCTGATCCATATCGGAACCGTCGGCGTTCATGGTGAAGAGATTGCACATAATATGCCGATTGCACATGCAGAATTTCGGTTCTCTTGTGCTTGAGAAAAGAATCCGTCCATTGGGAAGATAAATCGGGTCGATATCGCTGACTCCGCTTCCGAATGTGATTTGCCGCAGTCCGGAACCGTCGGCGTTCAATTCGTAGATATGGTAGTCGTCGTCTATGTTTTTACGCATGGAGATAAGAATTTTTTTCCCATCGAAGCCGACGTCCGGGTCGCGGATAATACCGTCCGGGCACTCGAGCAGGATTTTGATTTCCGGTTGTCCCTCGGCGTTCAATTTGCTGAAATCGGCAACTTTCAGAGCGGAGCCTTTGGGAAATTTTTTGGTATTAATCTCGCCCGTTTGAAAAATGGTCGCCGTGTTGTGATGGTCGCGGGGATACTGCGGCCGCGCGACGAAAAGAATCGGCGCTTTGGTCAGCTCCGGGTGAGACTTTGCATTCGGATCTTCTCTGGTCGGAATAATTTCTCTGATTTCCGGGAGGTCGGGAATTATGGGCGAACGGATTTTACGGTAACAATTCGTCATTTCATTTTGGATTTCACCTTCGGCCCGCACGTCGTCCAACGTAATGTGTCCCCAGCCTTCCGTCGCGTTATCGACGAGACGGATCATGAGATATTTGCCGACGAGATCTTTGGCGTCCCATTCCACGGGATGAAACGTCTGGGAATTTTTTCCTTTTGCCGTGGCAACGACGCGAACGGTCGGCGCAATCGGCGAGCATTCGTCGCCGGTGATTTCACAGAGTTCAACCGCGACGTTTTCCCCGGAACCGCCGCCGACGAGCAACGTTACTTTTTCGCCGGAGTTTTTCCAGATGGGAGACTCGATAACGCCGCGCTGGTTGTCGTTAGGAGCGTTTTGATTTTCCAGTGAAGAAAGATGAAACTTTCCATCTTTGAGCCATGGTTTTGTATTTTGGGAATGGTGCTGAAATTCCAATCCGCACCGAATATCGCCGAAATGTCCTTCGACGACTTTCCAATTTTGAAGGTCGTTTTCAAAACTGAAATGAATCGGGGCTCCGGACGCGATCGCCGTCCAGAAGAAAACGCCGAAGAACAGAGGGTAGAGGTGAAAAAACGGATGTTTCATATTGGACCTCAAATTTAGGAAATATTGAGAATCTGGGAAGGTAAGGATACGTTAAAAATCGACTATGAATGGACTAAACGAAATATTGGAAAAATCCGGTTTGGAAATCATGTTGAAGTTACCGTCATTTTAACAGATATTTCTAATGCGTAAAGGTCCCCGTTATTAATAAATAAAAAATTTGGCGATTATTGAGGTAAATCCGATCCTGAAAATCGAAACCCATTCAGATTGGATAAAACCTGAAAGGTTTAACGGGAAGAAGGTAAGGAAAAGAAAACGTTTTGGAAAATATGCGGGCGAAAGATGGATTTTTTGAGTTAAAATCATCGGGGAGTAGTTGACAAAAAGTCAAAGGGAGGGTAAAATATGTTTTTTCGTAGTTTTTCACTTTTCTTTTCGCAAAAAACATGGATTCGAGTTCGACGATTACTCTTCGGATTATTGATGGAGCGGATAAAGGGCGAAATTTTGAATCGCTTTCATTTCCGGTTAGTATCGGACGGGAAGGGCAGAATACGATTCGGCTTCGCGATGAAAGGGTGAGTCGATATCACTGCAAAATTCAGGAGGACCGAGGAAAAATAATTCTTACGGACGTCGACAGCACAAACGGTACGCTTCTTAACGGTCAGGCCGTTCATGTTGCGCCTATTTATATCGGCGACCTGATTTCAGTGGGGCAGACGCTCATTATCGTCGGATCCCGCGAAGAGATTGTTTGCAGACTGGCGGACTGTGAACGCGAAGGCATGGAAGACGCCGCGTTGCGTCTGCTTGTTGGAGAGAATACTCCCGAATACCTGCCGAAGCCGTTGATTGACGAGATGGAAATTTACTCGTACGACGTAGCGGACGCGTTGAAGCGTTTGCATTGCGTTCGGCCTCCAGCGCTTCCAAAGGATTTTTCGCTTGCTCAAAGAGCGGAGCTTGTCGAAGTATTTCTCTATCTCCGGATTCGAATGCGGATGTTGATTGAAAAGGTTAACGGCGAAGACGAGGAGCGTTTTTTTCTTGATCGGAAAGAATGGCAATGTCTGCTGGATCTTTTTACCAGAATAAACGGCTACTATTCCGAATTGAGTTTGCCGGAGTGAACGTTCGGAGAGGGTAAAGTAATTTCAGGACAAAATCAGGATATTTTATGCGAATTTTTCTAGCCGGGATCATGCAGGGGTCGTTTCGTGAGATGGAACTTCATTCTCAGGATTATCGCGTACGGATGAAAGAGATGTTGGAAAAATACGTTCCGGAAGCCGAAGTTTACGATCCGTTTGCGAAACATACGGATTCTGTGAACTATTCCGACGAATTGGGCCGTCAGGTTTTTCTGGGGCACAATTACCTTTGCCGTGAAATGGACGCGATACTGGCTTTTATTCCGGAAGCCTCCATGGGAACGGCGGTGGAAATCTGGGAAGGGAATCAGCACGGAGCGGTGGTTGTTTCCGTGACGCCTTTGAAAAAGAACTGGGCCGTCAAATTTCTCAGCCATTTAATTTACGAGACGCTTGAAGAGCTTGAAAAAGATATTCAAGCGGGACGTTTTGTCGAGCGTGTGAATGAAATTCGTCAAAAAATTGGGCCAAAGTCGGAATTTGATCAAAAATTTCGGGGTCCCTATTGACAAAAAATTTTTTTCTGATAAAATCTTTTTTACTTGATGAGGGATAGATGTTTAATGTTGAACGGATCTGTTTCTTTTTGAGTTTATAGATGGTGGACGTAGTTCAGTTGGCCAGAGCACTAGATTGTGGTTCTAGTTGTCGTGGGTTCGAGTCCCACCGTCCACATTATCATGAAAATCGGATGGCTTTTGCGAGCGCATCCGATTTTTTTTGGATTGTTGGTTTGAATGAGACGTCTTTTGAATTAATTAAATTAGTTTGTTTTTCAGGAAACGGTCTGAACTGGAGGAAAATTCATGAAACCGGAATACTTGTCCGAGCTTTTACGTTTATTGGGACTCCGTCAGTTTTCTCCTGCGACGATTTTTCTTTTATTGGCCGCGTTTGTCTTTTTCGGGGCTTTTTTTTATGAGTGGAAATTTGACGCGAAATCCAACGTGCCGGGCGTAAAGAAAAGACCGTCGGGAAGCAAAACGTTATCGGACGCCGGGCCTTCGTTGGGACGGAAAGGATACGCGATCGGAGAAAAAGACGTTTCGTTTCGTGAAAAAACGCTTGTTGGGCGAGTTGTTCGCGTGGACGACGGCGATACTCTGTGGATTAAATCGGAAAATGAAGAAAATATCCGGATTCGTTTTCAGGCTATCGACGCGCCGGAAAAAGGTCAGGATTTTGGAGATCACGCGCGTCAACGTCTGAATTCGCTTGTTTATGGAAAGACCGTTCGCGTCGAGGTAGACAAAACGGACCAGTACGGACGAATCGTTGGACGAATTTGGCTTGATTCTTCCTCCGGACTGGTTGACGTTGAAGAGTTGATGCTTCGCGAGGGGTTGGCCTGGCATTACCTGAAATTTAATAAAGAGCCGAAACTGGCGAACGCGCAAAAGGAGGCGCAGGATAAAAAAACAGGACTTTGGTCGCGGCAGAATCCGGTTCCTCCATGGCGATGGAGATGGGAGCGTCGGGAAAACGGAGACTCGGAAACGAAGTAAATTTTTTCTCCAAATCTCCTTTTTTTCCAGAGTGGGGGGCTAGTCAAGCCGTTCGGAATGTGTTAAAATTAAGAGCGTTCTTTGAATTTGCATCGTTCCGGAAAATCGCTCGAAAAGAGATTTGAACCGGAAAACCATCCATTTATCCAACCAGGAGAATGTTTTATGCTGAAAAAAATCACCTTTGCCGCAATTCTTTTGGCGGCGTTTGTTTGTTCTTCCGTGATGGCGGCGGAAGAAGGTTTTGTTTCTCTGTTTAACGGCAAGGACCTTGAGGGGTGGACCGTTCGCGGCGGAAGCGCGAAATATCACGTGGAAGACGGATGCATTATCGGCGTCTGTACTCCGAACACTCCGCACAATACTTTTGCTTGCACGGACAAAGAGTACTCCAACTTCATTCTCAAGTTGGAATTCAAATTCCTTGAATCGGGGAATTCCGGCGTTCAATTCCGTTCCAAAGCGCGTGAAAACGGTCTTGTTTTCGGATATCAGTGCGAATTGGCGGAATATCCGGCTCTGGGGCAGATCTACGACGAAGGACGCCGCGGATTTAAACACGGGCGAGTCTTTCTGGACGATCAGCTGACGACGGACGAAACAAAGAAAGACGCTTTTGCTACGTACAAAAAAGGCGAATGGAATGAAGTTGAGATTCAGTGCGTCGGTCCGTCCCTTCGCACGTGGATTAATGGTAAACCGGTTGCGAACATTCTCGATACGGTTGAAAGCTCCGGATTTATTGGACTTCAGATTCATGCCGGTAAATCGGGAAAAATGGCGTGGCGCAACATTCGTATCAAGGAACTGCCGAACAGCGAATGGAAACCGTTCTTTGTGAAGGGCGAAGACGGCAAATGGAAACTGGACGGTTGCCGTTACGTGCTTCCCGAATGCTGGAAATTCAACGATGCGGGAGAACTTTGCGGAAGTCATGACAAAGGCGAGGTTCGCGACGGTCTGGTAGTGACGGACAAAAACTACGACGATTTTGCCGTTCGCTGCGATTATCGTTTCATCGCAGGAAACAGCGCCCTTTATTATCGCGCGGAAGAGGTTCCGACTTCCTGGCTCCTGCGCGGCAATCAGAATGAGATTGCTGGAAATGAGAAAGATTCCGCTCTCTGGCATACCGCCGGAGACAAAACGCCGGGCCGCGGCTGGCTTGCTACGAACGACGAATATATTAAAAAAGTTCGCAATGAAAACGGCAAGTGGAATAATCTCTGCACCGTGGCCGTTGGAAAACGTCTCTGCCATCTTTTGAACGACTTCCGTACGATCGATTTTGTCGACGAACAGGCGGAACCGACCGGGAAATTCGGTCTTCAACTTCACGGGAGCGCCGATGCCGAAGTCTGGTTCCGTAATTTCGAATATATGGAGATTACGCCTGAAATGCGCGCTCTGATTGAAAGATAGTCGTAGACGGTCTATTGGTTTCGAACAGAAAACATTTTGACGCGGTAAGATGTTTTGAAAAAAGGCGGGGAGAATATTCTTCCCGCTGATTTTGAAAAGAGAGCGCAGACTTTTTGTTTTTTGACCGTCTGCGTTTTTTCACGAGACTATTTAACTGGAGACGCGCGAATTATCCGACGGTATTTTTGAAAATCAGGGAGAGATTATGGATATTCGGGGAACTCAAACGGAAAAAAATCTTGTTCAGGCATTCGTCGGCGAATCGCAGGCAGCCTCCCGGTACTTTTTTTATGCGTCTCGGGCAAGAAACGAGGGATTAGGTTCAGTCGCTCGGATTTTTGAAGAGATCGCACTTCAGGAAAAAGAACACGCCAAAACTTTTTTCAGTTATTTTCAGGGGGGAAAAGTTTCTCTTGCCATGACCGTTCATGCGTCGGGAGTTTCCGAGACGCGGAAGAATATTCAGACTGCAATTCGAGAAGAAAAGGAAGCGTGGTCCGAGCTTTATCCAAAATTTGCGGAGGAAGCCCGTTCTGAAGGTTTTGACGAACTCGCAAATCGCTTTCAGTCGATTGCGTTTTGCGAACGCCGTCATGAAATGCGATTAGCATTAATTCTTGGTAAATTGGAGACGGGAACGTTTTTTCAGTCGGAAATTCCCGTTAAATGGCATTGTTTGAATTGCGGATACGTTCAATGCGAAACCGAAGCCCCGAAAGTCTGTCCCGCTTGCGGCGCTTCGCAGGGATCTTACGAAAAACTCGAGGAAAAATGAATTTCAGACCATTGAACGGAGCGTTAAATAGAAACGTTCGCAAATCCGTTGGAAAATAGAGAAGTAAAGAATTTCAGAAAAACGTTTCAGAGAGATCGATTTATGTTGATGAAACAGAAGTGCTTTTCCTGCCTTTTTCGTCAGGGGGTCGACGCCGCTTGGCTTTTGACGGACGACGTTCAAAAACGCGAAGCTATCGTTCGGGCGACGGGGCGCCTGATGGCCGAGAGTGATTTTCAGCGAACGCCGCCGGAATTGGGTCGGGAACTGCATTTTGCGATTCGGGAGATACTTCAGGATCCGGATCCTTATGCCGGGATTAAACGGCAAATGAACGCCATTACGAATTCCATCAAGCCGTTGCTTCGCGAAAGAATTCGGAAATCGCCGAATCCTCTGGAGACGGCAATTCGTTACGCAATAGCGGGAAACGTCGTCGATTTTTCTACTTTTAAGTCAATTTCAGAAGCGGAGATCCTAAAAACTGTTGAAGAAGCCGTCGATCAGCCGATAATTGGACTGGATACGGTAAAGTTTGAGGCGGAACTGCGGAAACCGGAAAACAAAACTCTTCTTTATGTTTGCGATAATTGCGGAGAGATCGTCTGGGATTCGCTTTTGATCGAGGAACTGAGCAAATTTGTGTCTGTGACAGCCGCGGTACGCGGCTCTGCCGTAGTGAACGACGCGATTCTTTCGGACGCGGAATACGCGGGACTTCCTTCTCTTTGCCGAGTCGTTACGACAGGAAGCGACGTTCCCGGCGCTCCGGAGGCAATGGTTTCAGAGGAGTTCCGTGAAATCTTTATGAGTTCCGATCTGGTAATTGCGAAGGGACAGGGGAATTTTGCGACGCTGCAGCCGGCAAAACGGAAAATACTCCATCTTTTTATGGTGAAATGTCCGGTTATCTCTCAATTGGTCCAGCTTCCGGAAGGAACTCTGACGGGACGGTTTCTTCCGGAGGAATGAATAAAAAATTTTGAAATTTTGAAAATGACAGAGGGACAAAATGAGAGATTTGGACCGTTTTGATAAACGAAAAATCGTTCGCGTTGATCGATACGATTCAGAACCGAATTTTAAAGTATCCTGGATAGGGACGGTTTCTCGCCTTCTGGTTGTGATCGTCGCGGTAGTTTTTATCGGCTGGGGGGTATGGGAAATCTATCAGCCGGCAAACGTGTGGATTACTCAAACTCAAATCAAACAGGCTGAAGCGGACGTGCGTATTGTTCATGAAGAGGCCGTGAGGGCAAGGAAGGAGATGGAGGCGCCGAAACCCGTGACGGTCGAATCCCTTATTTATCAGGTTACGATGGACGATTATGTTTTGACCGAAGACGAACGTAATCTGGTGAAACGGAAGTGGGAGTATTTTTTGAGAGGCTCTCAGATTTCGGATCCGGACGGTCTTCTTTTCCGAATGAGAATGCGTCCTGGAGAGAATGGCGAGATCGAGGATATTCCGGAAGAGGAATGGGAACAGGAAAAGGCTTCTCTGGAGAAAAAACGTTCTGAAAATACGCGAACTCTTGAAATGCAGGCCATGCTTCGCGAAAGCGGGATGGATATTGCTTCTCGGGAGGCGGCCGCCGCGGAACCGCGAACGAAAGCAATCGACGAACAGAAAAAAAGACTCTATGACCGGCGTGAAAATCGAGGGTTAATCGGCGAGATTGCGAATGAAATTAATG
>CAZWOV010000075.1:0-10084 GCA_964635645.1 uncultured Planctomycetaceae bacterium
CTGAAAATTTGATTCTGGTTTACGTTGCGCTTGCGGGATTTGGTTTTTTCAGAGGTATTTACGATTCGAACCTCGTCGCTTCGCTTTTTGACGTGATCGAGCCGGAATACCGTTCGACCGCCACGGGTCTGATGTTTGCCATCGCGTTTGTTCTGGGGTCGTTCTCGCCGTGGGTTCTTGCGATCTGGGCGAAAAATCTGGACGGTAATTTTGGACCGGGGCTTTCAAACCTTGCCTGGGTTTACGCCGGTTCCGCGCTCCTGGTGCTGATTTCGATCTGTCTTTTCTATCGTCGCGATCGTGAAAAAGCGGAACAGAACGGCAAATAAACCATGCTGCGTTTTGGGGGAATTTGGTTTATTGAATAGACGGGTTTTTTTATTCAGAAATTAATGGAGGCTTGAGTGAAGATTGGAATGTTTTTGCCTTTTGAGCCTGATCGGAGGTGGGAACTTGCCAGGCAGGCGGGCGCGACTCATGCGATTGTCAAGCTGGCGCCGGATTTAACCGGACGGAAATCTCCCGCGGACAGTATCGACGTCCTTGCGGAAGCGAAACGCCGTTTTCACGACGCGGGTTTTGTCCTTGAGGCTCTCGAGGGAGACGAATTTGACATGAGCCGAATCAAGCTTGGACTTGACGGACGGGACGAAGATATCGAACGTTATTGCCGAATGCTGCGGAATATGTCGGAAGTTGGGATTCCCTTGATTTGCTACAATTTCATGGCGGGAATAGGGTGGAGCCGCACAAAATTCAATATTCCGGAACGCGGCGGCGCGTTGACGTCGGAATTTGATCTTTCCCAGTCGGATTCCGTATCTGAAATAATTTCCCAGGAGCAGGTATGGGAAAATTATCGGTATTTCATTACCCGCGTTTTACCGACGGCGGAGTCGGTTGGAGTAAAAATGGGACTCCATCCGGACGATCCTCCGATCCCATCGCTGTCGGGCTACGGTCGATTTCTTTGTTCGGCGGACGGTTTTCGCCGCGCAATGGCGCTGTCGGACAGTCCTTCTCACGGAATAACGTTTTGTCAGGCTAATTTTTACGCCATGAACGAAGACGTTCCGGCATTGATTCGCGAGTGGAGAAATCGTATCTTTTTTGTTCATTTTCGCGATATTCGCAGAACGCGCAACGGTTTTGTTGAAACTTTCCACGATAACGGCGAGCACGACATGGCCGAATTAATCCGCGTCTACCGTGAGATTGGTTTTGAAGGTCTGATCCGTACCGACCACGCTCCGGCTATGGCCGGCGAAGAGGGAGGCGGATATGATATCCTTGGACATCTTTTTGCGCTTGGATATCTGAAAGGAATACTTGATTCAACAAAATGAACGTGTGGAAAGAAATCTTTTTCCGACGATGAAGTCTGTTTTCTTTCCCGTTGCGTTGGTTCCTGAATTTAAATTTAATTTTAACATATTGAAAAGGAAAAGTCATGTCGAAAGTAGCGTTAGCGACCGGCGCGGGCCGCGGAATTGGAGCGGCGATAGCGGAGGCTCTTGGAAAAGCGGGGTATGTTACGTGGGTTAATTACTCTAAAAGCGCGGAGGCCGCCGAGGCGGTTTGCGCGAAAATTCGGGAAGCGGGCGGAACCGCTTATCCCATTCAGGCCGACGTCGGAAATTATCAGGATATTCAGAGAATGTTCGACGAGATTGAAAGCCGGTGCGGCGCCGTCGATATTCTGGTAAATAACGCGGGAATTGAAATCAGGATGCCCGCGACGGACTATCCCGAGGAAATTTACGATCGTATTATGAACATAAATCTGAAAGGCGCTTATTTTTGCTCGCAGCGCGCCCTTCGAACCATGAAAACGCGTAAATGGGGGCGTATTGTCAATATCGGCTCGGTTCACGAGGAACGTCCGACGGGAAATCGGGGAATCTATTCGATCAGTAAGGCCGGAATGTGGATGATGACCCGCGAACATGCGAAAGAATACGGTTCGTTCGGGATTACGGTCAACAGTATCGCTCCCGGCGCGATTCGTACGGATCTGAATCGCGAGGTTCTGGCGGACCCCGCCTATGAAGAAATGGTTCTTCGGAATATTCCGGCTAAATTCATTGCGGAGCCGGAGGATATTGCCGGAGCGGTTATTTTTCTGATTTCGGACGAGGCTCGTTACGTGAACGGCGCGGCGTTGACGATAGACGGCGGACTTTCCTTGAATTGAACCCTTTTGGGGAGATTTCGGCGGTATTGAGAAGTTTTTCCCCGCGCGTTCCTTCTGCGGTCTCCGGTAAGATTTTTGCGTCGAGAAGTCTTACCGGGGAACTTTGAGTGAAGAGAGAAGAGAATAGCGGACGCCCGGTTCGTAAACCGTCGAAAGATTATTTCAAAGGCTGTTTATGAGGTGAAAATTCGGAATTTTCGGAAAAAACGGTTTAAGCGCTTGCTTTTTCTGGCAAATGTTCTATAATTGACGATAATTTATTTTTGCGAAGAGATTTCGCGGCAAAACTTTTGAATTTCATAAAACGCTTAATAAAAGTTGGAGATTTCCATAAAATGAAGAGTGGCAGATTTAAGAGAACAGGCTTTTTCGCATGGAGTGTTTTTATGTTGATTCTTGGACGCGCGATTTCTCTTCCGGCTATTGAAACGCGCGTTTTTATTGGCGGTTACGATCAGAACAAAGAGGAAAGCGGAATTTATGTTTTGTCATTGGACGAGCATACGCTTAAAATTTCCGAGCCTCAACGCGCTGCGGAAATTTCCAATCCCAATTTTTTGATATTTTCGCCGGACTATTCGTTTCTTTACGCCGTCGGCGGCGAGCAGAAAGATTCGCTTATTGCTTTTCGGGCGAATTCGGCGGAGGCCGTTCAGAAGCCTGAAAATGAAAATCCGCGTGTTCTTGTCGAATTGAATCGATTGACCGGACTTGGGAAATCCGTATGTCATCTGACGCTTGATCCCGAGTGGAAGAATATTTTGACGGCGCATTACGGGACGGCGGAATTTGCCGTTTTTTCATTAAAGGCGGATCATTCGCTGAATTGCGAGACGCAGCGTCAGAAACTTGAAGGAAAAGGTCCCAATGAGAAGCGGCAGGAAACGTCTCATCCGCACGGCGTTCAATTCGGTTCGAGAGACTGTTTTTACGTTCCAGATCTGGGGACTGATAAAATTATGATTTATCGTCTTGATCCGGATAAACATTCGTTTGTTCCCAACGATCCGCCGTTTGCCGAAGTTGCGTCGGGGGCCGGACCGCGTCATATCTGTTTTATTCCGGAAAAGAAGACGGCTTATGTTGTCAACGAGCTTGCCAGTACCGTTACGGCGTTTCATGTTTTGAGAAACGGAGGACTTGAGGAATTTCAGACGATATCGACGCTTCCTGAAAACGAAACGTCCGTAAATTATCCTGCCGAAGCGGCGGTAACGCCGGACGGCCGTTTTCTTTATGTTTCCAACCGGGGGCACGATTCGCTCGCATGTTTTAAGGTTGCGATTGACGGAACGCTTACTTTGCGGGAGATTGTTTCGGTTCATGGGAAAAATCCGCGCCATTTTGCGATAAGTCCGTCTGGAAATTTTCTGATTGCGGCCAATCAGGATTCTTCATCGATTTCGTTTTTTGAGATTCATCCGGATACGGGGAAATTGAAGTTTCTTTTTGAAAAAGCTCTTCCGATTTCTCCCGCGTGTATTCTTTGGGAAAAAGGAAATTTTGCGGCGGACGCCGACGAAGAATTGCGGAAGATCCAGGATCTTAAGCCTGATCGGGTCACGGAAAACTGGGATGAGGACGAGTATCCGTGGACCAGGACGCTTAAATCGCTCGACAAGATGAATCCAGCCCTTTTCCGCGAGGAACTGATCATAGCCCGGTTGAAGGTGACGAAGCTGGATCAGCTTATGAATTTCATTCGTTTGGGATTTGAGATGGAGAAGATTTCAAAAGAGAATGAAAATCGCGATTTTATTCGTGAAATGACGGCTTGCGCGGTTATTCAGCACAGTGAAATTATCGTGAATCGACTTTCCGTTTTTACGGAATTGAATGAATTGCGCCAGGTTCGCGCTTTAGTGGACTCTGTTCGAAAAAATTTGGAGCGGGTTAAAGAATGGAATCCAAATTCCGCTTCAATCAATATCTGTCTCGGCTGGACGATGCATTTTTCAAAATTACTTCAAAAAAAAGACGCGGATAACAGCGATATTATTCTTATCGACGATTCGGAGGCGCAAAAGCTGATTAATACCGGAATTTCGCTTGCTTTGAAACAGGAAAAAGCTTTTGAAAATTACGAACTTCTGGCAAATTCAATCATGAGACGGGTCGTGTGGACTCTTTCGGAAAGTTCTGAAAATTCAGAATCGGCAGAGAAAGATATGGATCTGGCCGTTTCCATTAATCCGGAATTGAAGGATGAGGTTCGCAGTACGAGATTATTTTTCTATATGCAGACGGGAAAATATGAAAAAGCCCTTGAGATGATCGACGCGTATATTAAGGAGGAACTGGATGCGGCAAATCGTCCGGAGGGGCGGGCGTCCGACGCCGTTTTGTCCGAGTCTTCGAAGGATAAAGAAGAGGACGTTGCCAAAGAATCGGAAAGAGCGGAAGGAACGGAAAGAGCGGAGGCGAACGGGAGCGAGGAGAAATCGAAAGAAGTTTCCGGTTCCGACGCGTTGGAATTATCTTCCGTGAAAGAGATTTTGGCGGCAAACAGTCAGTTATTCCGACTTCTGACTTTGCGACTTGAAATGCTTATGGAGCTGGAAAGATTTGACGAAGCGATTGAGAACGTTAATCTTCTTTTGGAGGAGGCGCCGCAAAAAACGCCGTTACTTCTTCAAAAAACGCAGATTCTGTTCAGTCAGGGTAAATACGGAGAAGCTCTTGAGCCGTTAAACGAATTGATTGAAGAAAATTCAATTGATCCGCAACTTTACGCTTTCCGGGCGCACGTTTACCTTTTGCTTGAAAAACCTGAAAAGGCTTTGGAGGATATTGACCAGTCGATTCTGCTGGAAGGGGAAACTGCGAAACTTCTTTCGGCCAAGTTTTCCATTTTGCTTGATATGGGAAGATACGACGACGTTCAGAAAGAGCTGGACGCCTGTCTTGAAAAAGAACCCGGAAATATTGAGCTTTTACTGTTGAACGCCAACCTTCAGATCATGAAGGAAAATTATTCCGAAGCTCTTGAAATTGCGAAGAAAGCGGAAGAAACAGTCGAAGGGCGTATTAAGGAGGCAAAGGAAGAGTCTCCGGATGAAAATCTTGTTTTGGAAAAGAAATCGGTCGTTCAGTTTCTGGCTAATTTTTACCTGACGGCTGGCGAGCATTCGAAGGCGGTCGAGTATTACGAAGCCTTTCTTGCTCTTGACGATTCCGAGGTTGTGGTCCTTAATAATCTGGCGTGGCTTTACGCCACTTCGCCCGACGATGAAGTGCGAAATGGACGGAAAGCTCTGACTTTGGCCGAAAAGGCGGTTGCGCAGGAACCTGTTTCCGGTTATTTAAGCACTTTAGCCGCGGCTTATGCCGAATCGGGCGATTTTGAGAAAGCTCTTGAGGTTATTGGGAAGGCGTTGAAAACGGCTGAAACCGAAGATAATAAGGAGGAGCTTATTCAATCTCTTCAAAAAGAAAAAGCTTCGTACGAGCAGAAGAAACCTTTCCGTGAAAGGACGGAAAAATACCGGCTGAAATAATCGGCTGGATTTTTTGAATAATAAATAATTAACGCCGGGAAAATGCGGACGGTTTCCCGGCGAGTGTTTTTAGTAATTTTCCGATAGAGAATAAGCGTTTAGCCGTTTATTTCATCTACGCATTTTCGAACGGCCTGAATGATTTCCGGCGACGTGCCGCAGCAGCCGCCGACGAATCCGGCGCCATTGGCAATAAGTTCCGGAATGTACGCGGCAAACTGATCTGCCGTCTGATTATAGATCGTTTCGCCGTTTACGACTTCCGGAAGTCCTCGATTTGCCTTGATCCAGACGGGTTCGCCCGAAACCGCGTGCAATCGGCGGCAAACGTCAAGGAACCCCTCGATTCCGCGTCCGCAGTTGGAGCCGACGACGTCCGCTCCCGCTTCCAGCATGACGTTGGCGGCTTCTTCGACGGTGGTTCCCATCATGGTCATGTCGAGATTTTCTCCGGAATCGAAAACCATGCAGCCGACGACCGGCAAGCCCGTCGTTTTGGCGGCGCGAATAGCCAGAGACGCTTCTTCCGGATCGCACATTGTTTCGACGACAATTCCGTCCGCTCCGCCCGCTTTCATTCCTTCTGCCTGGAGACGGAAACTTTCAAACATTTCGTCTTCCGTAACTTCTCCCATCATGAGCAGATAACCGCTCGGTCCCATGGAGGCGAAAACCTTTACGCGGTCGCCCGCCGCCTGTTTGGAAAGACGAACGCCGGCTTCATTCAGTTCGTGAACTTTATTTTCCATCCCGCTTTTTTTGAGCGTCAGCACATTGCATCCGAACGTATTGGTGATAATGACGTCGCTGCCTGCGTTTACGTAACTCTGCGCCACTTCCAGAACTTTTTCCGGTTGTTCAAGATTCCAGAGGTCCGGGCTTTGTCCAAGCGGAAGACCTTTTTGCTGAAATTGAGTTCCCCAGGCTCCGTCGAGGACCTGAATGCCGTGCGAAACGAGTTCTTTCAAAGAATTGTGCATTTTTTGCCTTTCTGTTTAATGGAACTTTTTACTGAATGGATTTTTTCATTTGAGAACGGAGAAAAAATTCACGGTTTCTCTGTTCCTGTCGATGAAAACATGGTTTAGTTTTCCAGGTTGACGGCAGTTTGCCATTGCCGATTTTCGAAGCGGAATTTTCCTACGCCGAACGGCGATTTGATTCAAGCTCTGCATATCGGACGTTCGGATCTTGCGGAAGAACAAAACCCGTGAGAAAAATATCGCCGCCGGAGAATTGCGTCTGGACGTTCGTCAGACGAAAAGCGTTTTCCATTTTTTCAAGGCCCGTTCCCGAAATAGGAGAAGTCGCGTCCCGTCCGCCGCAGAGTTTAGGCGCGATGAAAACGTTGACCTCGTCGATAGCTTGAATATCGAGCAGAGCGCCCAGAACCGAGCTTCCGCCCTCAACGAGAAGATTCGTCAGACGGCGGCGTCCGAGTTCATCTAACAATTCGGCCAGCTGCATGGAGCGGCTTGAAAGCGAGGTGGAATTTTCAGAAAAACGGAAGATTTCGCATCCGGCTTCTTGAAACGCCTCCGTTTTTTCTTCCGGAACGTCGGCTCCAATAGTCAGAAGAACGGGAATTTCACGAGCTGTTTTGACCAGTTTTGATTCCAGCGGCGTTTCCAATCGGGCGTCTGCTACGATACGCAGCGCCCGGCGGTAAATATTCCCGGAACGCGGACGGGCGTCGAGCATCGGGTCGTCGGCAAGAACGGTTCCCGCTCCCACGAGAATCGCGTCCATTCGCGCTCGCGTTTCATGCGCGATATTTCGGGACTCTTCCGAGGAGATCCAGCGGCTTGAACCGGAACGCGAGGCGATTTTACCGTCAAGGGTCATTGCCCATTTGCCGATAACCCATGGTCTTTGGAGCGTTACGAGCTTGAGATAAGGCGCGTTCAGTAATCGCGCTTCTTTTTCAAGAATCCCAACTTCGGTTGCGACGCTGGCTTCTTCAAGGAATCGGAATCCTCCTCCGGCGACTTTGGGAAACGGATCTCGCATTGCGCAGACGACCCGTCCGATTTTTGCGTTGCTGAGAGCCTGAGCGCATGGAGGAGTTTTTCCGTAATGGCAACACGGCTCAAGCGTAACGTAAGCCGTTGCGCCGACTACTGAATTTCCCCGTTTTTGGGCGTCGTGGAGCGCGTTGACTTCCGCGTGAGGCTGACCGTATTTTTCATGCCAGCCTTCGCCGAGAAGCCGTCCGTCGGAGGAAACGAGAACGCAACCGACCATCGGATTCGGCTCCACGTTTCCGCGTCCGCGAGCGGCAAGCTCCAAGGCCCGAGTCATCCATTTTTCATCAATACTGTTCATGTTCAATTTGCAGAATTGCCCTGAAAATCCGTGGTTTATTGAGCGTTAATCCGTCGGAAAGCCCTTTCACTCTTCTCTATTTCGCGGACGGCGCTTGCCAGAGGAACGGAAGCCTCCGAAACGTTTGCGTTCGCCAAGACCGGAACGACCTCCAAAGCCCATGGAAAAGTCGGTGGAAGAATCGTCGGCAGAATTTTCCCGGTTTTGACGGGTGGAGAAATTTTCCCGTCCGTTTGGTTTGCTGAAACCGTGTTTTTCACCGAACGATTTTCTGCTTTTGTTGCTTCTGCCGTTTCTGCGATTTCGGTCGTTTGAGCTGTTTCTGTCGCCGTTTCGGTCGTTTTCGCGCGACTCCGGCCGATTTCTGGTAAACCGCGCGTAGGGATTATTCTTTTCCAGTTTGATTAATTCTCCGTCTTCGTCAAGTCCGTCAAAATCGGTTGCTTCGACATATTCGATTGTTTCTTCCGTCACGCGCGATTTTCTACGGCGGTTATGGTCGAATTTGTTTCGGGATTTTGACGTTTCCAGCGACGACAGAATGCAGAGGGAATCTTTGCCGATTTTTTCTTCCGGACAGATTTGGAGAATTACGCTTTCCGTTCCGGCTTCGTTGGAGGCTGAAATTTCATGCCGGTTTGATTTTTCCAGATCGTTAACGAGCGTTTTTTCTTTATTAATATCAGGAATTGAATACTCTTTAAGTTTTCGCAGAGCCAGGCCTTTCAACAAGGAATAATGACGCGCTTCGCCGCGTTCATCAACCCATTTGGGACCTTTAACGAGAAGCATTCTGTCGAAATGAAGCCAGCAGGGCTTAAACCATTCGAGAATTTTTTTCATGGACGCGACCGCGCGAAAGGTCAGGGTGTGGAATTGCCAGTTTCCGAGGACGTCCTGACCCAGAGCGCAATAGACGGGGATTGGGAGTTGGAGTTCGTGAATGATATCCGCAAGGACTTTGGCTTTTTTGCCGACGCATTCTACGAGCGAGATGGAAATGTCCGGACGCAGAATGCCCAAAAGAATTCCCGGCGCGCCGTTTCCGGAACCGACGTCCAATACTTTTTCGTTGGGAGCCAGAAATTCAGAGAACGCCAGAGCGTCGAGCAAATCGCGCGTGACAAATTTCTCATAGGTGGTATGTCGGGTGAGATTAATTTTTTTATTCCAATCCCACTGAAGTTCGCAGAATTTTTCCAGAAGCTCCGTTTGCGATTCTGAAATTTCAATTCCGTATTTTTTCAGCGTTGAACGAAGCGTTTCAAGCGACGGAACGTCCGACTCCGAATATTTTTCCTTCTGAATGGAGTTTTCTGCAGATTCATTCATTTTTTCGTCTTTAATTGGTGTTTCAGGTTCCATTTCGCCGGTTCTTTCTGAAAATTTGGATGTTGGACGTTTTGATGAAAGAGAACGACGGCAAAGATTTCGCTGTCGCCGGGATTCTCTCGTCAGTAAAAACGGAAAAGTACAGAACAATTTATTTTACCACAAGTTAAGGATGACGCAAGGGCTGGACATGGAAAAAGATTAAAAAAAATGAAAAAGTTAAACGACAAGCGCGGCAAAGATGAAGATGAAACGGAGAATGCGCGGTAAGGAAAAACGGCGCAATTCGTCAAAAAATGAATTCGCGCCGGAATGAAAAATAAAAATACGGATATTTTGTCCCGCGTCTCAATTTAAAATAAGAGAAGCGGGAACCCGCGGCTGGTGACGGTAACTCATGACGTAAACGTCCTCTTTCATGTCTTTTTCGCGATAAATATTTACCGCTTTGAATCCAAGCGAACGAAAGAAAAGCTGAGCGTTGAGATTGGATTCGTGGACCGTAAGATTGATTTCCCTGCGGGAGCCGTGAGGCAGCGCGAATGCGATTCGCGCGATCATTTGCGCGCCTACTCCCTTGCGTCGAAATTCCGGCATAACGCAAATATTTGAAATTTTGATAGAATCTTCCAGCATTTCGTAAATTACGTATCCAATGATTTGAGCGTCGTATTCCACGACCATACCGTAGCAATTGGAGTGCATCAGCATGTGCGCAAACTCCAACGTCCCCCAT
>CAZWOV010000076.1:0-10040 GCA_964635645.1 uncultured Planctomycetaceae bacterium
CGACGGCTTTCGACGAATATCCAAAGCAAAGACTGGACGGATTCGATATTGACTTTTTCTATCTGGACCTTCCATGCCGGGCGATGAGCCGTTCTATTCAGTGCGGTTCCTTCACTTACCTTCTTTATGTTCAAACGATGGACCAAAGCGCCGACATGATGGACGAAATTCGAAGTATCTCTCAATTCTGGGCTGATAATTTAGACGCGATGGACGTCTGGAGCGGATTCTAGCCCCTGGACAAAGAACTGATTATTAAAAAAGTTTGCGAAGAAAAAAACTTGACTTCGCAAACTTTCAACAAAAACATCTTACGTAATCAGAGCGCAAACGCCCCTCAAATATGATTCTTCTTTTCCAAACAAGAAATCGTATGAAAAAGTTGAAATCAGTTAACCGGAGTCGGCTCAATAACCGGAATTGACGCGGAACTCTGGAAAGTAGCGTTCCCCGCCGCGCAGGAATCGCAGGAAGAAACCGGAACTCCGCACGAAGACGGGCAGCATTCGTCAACAACAGGAATATCGCACGACGGCGTATAGCAAACCGTATTGGTACGATTGAACGGGTTCAAACGACAGACGCCATTCTGGTTTTTACAACCAGTAAAAACAATGAGCATCGAAAACACGAGAACTGCGGCAACAGCTTTTTTCATCTCTAAACTCCTATTAATGAAAACAAATTCCTTTGAAGAGTTATCGACTCCTCATTTATTTATCTATTCCTATTTTATCCCATATTTCCCAAATTGTCAAATTATTTTCCCTGTTTTTCCCGAATTTTCTTTACAATCGAATTTTCTTAAAACCGTTTTTTCATGCTTTAGAAAATTTGCCGCTTTTACCGACCGCAATTGCCGCCGTTAAAGTTTTACCATTTTAAATAACAGGAACGCAACATTTCAAAATTTTTTCGTTTTTTTGGAAAATTCAGATTGTCCCAAAGATTCCGAATGTAAGGGCCGATATTTCCCACGTGCAGAGGATAGATATTAAATCTCTTCTCTGTTAAAAAGTTTTGAAATAATATGAACCAGGGCTGGTTCAAACATAATTTACCTTTTGGAGGTTTTTTACTATGAAACGTTTCATTCTTTTTGCGGCCGCTATGATTACCTTCTGCGGAATTTCCATGGCTCAGGATTGCTGCGCTCCGGCGGCTTGCGAACCGGTTTGCGAACCGTGCGTTAAACATATCTGCACGCCGTTCAACGGTTTCTTCCTGGAACTGTTCTCCCGTCCTGCCTGCGGACCGTGCGAAACCGCTTGTGCGCCATGCGAAACCGCTTGCGCACCCGCCCCGGCTTGCGGTCCGGCCTGTGCTCCGGCTCCGGCTTGCGCTCCCGCTCCGGCTTGCGGTCCGGTCTGCGACGAAGCTGTCGGCTGCGCCCCTTGCGCGATTCCGTGCGCTCCATTTAACGGCTTCTTCCGTAATCTTTTCGCTCCGCGCGTCTGCGGTCCGACCTGCGATTCCGCCTGCGCTCCATGCGAAGCTTGCGCTCCGGCTTGCGCTCCCGCTCCGGCTTGCGGTCCGGCCTGCAACTGATTTTCAGGCAGTTCGCTGATTGAAGAAAATTAAATTTCTTTCAATAAAACAACAAAGGCTGAAAGAACTCCATATTCTTCCAGCCTTTTCGTTTATTCCGCTTCAATTTTCGACATTCTTAAAACGGAAACGCCGAATCAAAACGTTTCGCAGTTTCTCTAATAATCTCTTAAGCGCAACACGAATTCTTAACCAAAAAACCGCAGGGATCCAGTACGAAAAAAGGAATTTCCTAAAAGCGTCCCACTTATGCGAATCTGCACCTCCATCCCTGTCGGCGCTCCTCCATGCGCAGATTCGCATTTCTTTCCTTTTATACCATACTGGCCCTGCGGATCAAATCAGGAACGTTTAGTCTTCAAACTTGAATTCTTCGCCGTACCCATAATGTTCCGCGACATAATCGACGTCTTTGTCTCCGCGTCCCGAAAGGGTCACAAGGATGGAACCGACTTTGTTTTCACGAGCGTAACGCATTGCATAAGCGACGGCATGAGAACTTTCCAAAGCAGGAATGATTCCTTCGTATCGGCACAGTTTAAAGAACGCGTCAATCGCCTCGCGATCCGAAGCCGTCACGTATTTTACGCGGCCTAAATCATGCAGAAAAGCATGTTCCGGTCCAACTCCCGGATAGTCCAGCCCGCTGGCGATTGAGTAAACGTCGGCGGCGTCGCCGTTCTCTTTCTGGAGAAATTTGCTTCTAAAACCGTGAAGCACGCCGTCCGTACCATAAGTCATGGAAGCGGCGTGTTGCCCAGCCTCCGCGCCTTTTCCAAGAGGTTCTACTCCAAAAATATCAACGGGATCATTCAGGAAAGGCACGAACGTCCCGATAGAATTTGACCCGCCGCCGACGCAGGCGGCCACGGCGCACGGCAGATGCCCCGTCATTTCCACGAACTGTTCGCGCGCTTCTTCGCCCACGACGTACTGAAAATCACGAACCATCATGGGGAAAGGATGAGGACCAAGAGCCGAACCTATGCAATAGATACAGTTTTCATAATCTTCAAGATAAGCGTCGAACGCCGCGTCCACAGCCTCCTTGAGCGTTTTCTGTCCATGCGTAACCGGCACGACTCGGGCGCCCAGCATTTTCATGCGCGTCACATTCGGAGCCTGTTTCGCAATATCGATTTCTCCCATATAGATATCGCACTCAAGACCAAAATAAGCGGCGGCCGTCGCTAACGCCACGCCATGCTGTCCGGCCCCAGTCTCTGCAATAAGTTTCTTTCTGCCAAGATATTTCGCCAGAAGGCCTTCCCCCATGCAATGATTCAACTTATGCGCGCCGGTATGATTAAGATCCTCGCGTTTCAGGTAAATCTGGCACGCGCCAAGCTTTTGGGACAGTTTCTCGCAGTGATAAACAGGCGTAGGACGCCCCTGAAATTCACGGCGAATACGACGCAACTCGCTGATAAACTTCGCGCTCTGACAGATCGTTCGGTACGCCTGATCAATTTCACGAAATATCGGACGCAACTTTTCCGGCAGGAAATCTTCTCCGCCGCCATACGGTCCAAAATAACCGTTAAGGTCAGGGTAGTTACGCAAATATCTCGAATAGTCCATAGTATTCTCCATGAATTGAAAAACGATGCGGACGAATCGAAAAACGGACGATTCGCCAATTTCTGATATTTTGTTCAGTTTAACATTTTTTTCTTGTCTGTCAATGGTTTTCCAGGAAAATTTAACAAATTTTCGAATACAGCTTCCCTGAAAAACCGGCGGAAACTATCAATCCATCCCATACGATCCAGACGGAAAATCAGCGGAAAATAAGTCAACCCCCCAGACGAAAATCGGGCCGATACCGCGGCAATCAAAATAAACGAAAGCGGAATCAGCGTTTCCGTTCCTCCGGATCCTCGGCAAGATAGTT
Organism: uncultured Planctomycetaceae bacterium; assembly: GCA_964635645.1. Classification (GTDB taxonomy): domain Bacteria; phylum Planctomycetota; class Planctomycetia; order Pirellulales; family Thermoguttaceae; genus RGIG3701. Next base: position 3,443 of record CAZWOV010000076.1, read on the forward strand.
TTTCCAGTTTTCCGGAAGCGGAGCCTCGGCAAAAATACGTTCCTCGCGCATCGGATGTTTGATATTAATCGACCGGCTGTGAAGAGCGATCGCGCGAAGGCGTTCATCCTCAAACTGTTCGCCGAACGGCGTTTCCGAACCGTACTGAAAATCTCCGAGAACGGGGAAACCGCGCGAAGACGCCTGAAGACGAATCTGGTGCGTTCGGCCTGTCTCCAATTCAATTTCAAGCCAGGTGCAGGATTTCTCCGGATAACGTTTTTTCACGGTATAGTGCAGAAGAGACCAACGCCCTTCCGGATGACGGGAAGAAACTATCTCGGAACGCGGTTCTCCCGGTACTTTGCGAATGAAATCTTCCCAGTCGCCGCTATCCTCCGGAATCATTCCGGAAACAAGAACCCAATACTTTTTTACGACCATTCGCATCTGAAACTGGTCAGAAAGTCTCTTAGCCGCTCGAACATTACGCGCAAAAATCATACAGCCGGTTGCCGGACGGTCCAGACGATGCGGAACCCCAAGATAGATATTAGCGTCCGAAGGCTTTCCTTCAAGCTTTCGATAATACTCTTTAATCTGATCCACAAGCGAATCTATCCCGGGTGGAGACTGAACAAGAATCCCCGCCGGTTTGTTGATAATCAAAACCGGCCCGTCTGAATAAATGATTTCCATAAATAAAATTCAATTTAAAAAAGTCCGTCCAACAGACGTTTATTCCAACTAAGAATCTTCAATTTTATTTCCGCAAAAGTAAAAGTCAAGAAAATTCCGCCAAAAAATAAAAAAATTCTCCGATTTCTCACAAAACTCAACAGAGAAGACCCGTATAATTCCGATATTCTTAACAACCGACATATTTTTTCGTAAAATCAGAAAAATATTTATCGAAAAAGTTCTGAAAAACGAGATAGTCCGCCTTTTCCTAAATTTTATTTCGTAGTAAAATGAGGGGAAAGATTTAAACGGTATTTCATCCTCAAACCACCAGGTAATGCCATGAACACAAAGTCCGGATATTTTTACTTGAGACAGTTTTTTGCCCGTTTCAATCCGGCAAACGGTTTCAGTCGTTTTGGCGATTTTGTCGCGATTGGTTCTCTGTTCGTTTTCGGAACGTTCATTTTTTCTTCCAATGTCCTTTTTGCTCAATATCCTCCGCCGGGCACGCAGCTCACTCCGTCCGCTCTGCCGCCGGGAGCGACGACCGCTCCGGCGACGGGAACTTCAACGCCGACAATTCAGAGCACCACGCCGAATTCCGTCAATTCCCAGTTTACTCAGGGCGGAAACGTTCCTGGAATGCCCGGGATCCCCGGAGCTAACGGCAAGCCAATGCCCACTCTGAATCCATACGCGGCTCAACAGACGCAGCCGACTCGTTCGTTCAACGGACCTGTCCAATACGGTCAGCATACGCCGGCTCAAGCTCCCGAAAAACCTTTCGCCAACTATGAAGCGGCCCCGGTATTAAGTCCGTATATGAATCTCTATCGCCGCGACCATGTCGCTGGAATCGACAACTACAATCTGTACGTAAAACCGGCTCTCGAAGCGGAGCAGAACCGGAAACAGATGCAAAGTCAAATAAACTCGATCCAACAAAATCAAAATCAGACGAAGATTCAGCAACAAACCCAGTTTAACGCGAATGTCGGCGCTCAAACCGTCGGCGCTTCCTACGGGCAAATGAACACCGGCATGAACGCCAACCGTCCCGGAGCCTCGTACGGTTTCTCCGGCTCTGGACCGACCGTTCACGTAAATTCTGAAGCGGTTCAGGAAAAAACGGACAAGGAAAAAATAGACGACGAAGCCGAGGAAAATGAAGAAACCGTAGAAAAAAAAGCGGCTTATTTTAATCCGTACGCTCCCAATCGCCGCGGAATCGTTCGCCCGCATTACGAACCGGCTGGAAAATAAATACTGTTTTTAAAAACGGGACGCTGTGAAAATCGGCGTCCCGTTTTATTTTGGATTCGACTAACGTCTCGAAAGAAACCGCAAATTGCATTTTCAGTTATGGATAAAAATCAACGGACTTCGGAACGAAAACTTCGTTCGTTTCTCATTTTTCTCATCAAAATCGGCGTTTCTTTCGGTATCCTTGGATTTCTGATCTGGCGCGCGATGCAGGATGAAAAAACACTGGACGAACTTTTGCATGGAGAAAAGATCTGGACTTCTCTGACCCTCGGTTTCTTCTTCACGTTCCTGGCGGTATTCATGACCATCGTCCGCTGGTGGCGGCTCGCGCGTATTGAAAAGTTGAAAGTCGGTTTCTGGAGTACGATACGAATTGGATATATCGGTTATCTTTTCAACCTCGCGCCAATGGGAATCGTTGGCGGAGATCTGCTTAAGGCCTGGCTTTTAACCCGCCGAGAAAAAGAAAAGCGGCCCAACGCGGGAGCGGTAATTCTGGGGTCGATTTTCGTAGATCGCATGATTGGACTCTACGCGCTATTCATGCTTGCCTCTCTGGCCATGTTCGCAATGGGAATTTTTCACGACTCAAACCTTTCCCCAACGCTGCGTTCCGCTTCATGGGCCGTCGTGATTGCCTGGGCGGCGGGAACAATTGGCTGGCTTGTGCTTCTGCTGCCTCCGGAGACGAAAAAAAACGTTCGCCCCCCGCGTTCCAAAGCGGAAGAAATTTTTCAAAAAATCGCGTCGAGCGTTCGGCTGTACCGAAATTATCCGATTCAACTCCTGGGTATTTTACTGGCCAGCCTTTTGATTCACGTTCTCTTCGCAACTTCGCTCTATTTTCTCGCCGACGGAATCTGGCGTTCCAGCGAACTGGCGATTCCAACGTATTTGCAACATCTCTATATTTCGCCGACCAGTATGTCGGCGTCCGCGATTCCACTCCCTGCCGGACCGGTAGAAGTGGTTCTGGATGAACTTTACCGCGACGAAATCGGCCGCGAAGGAATTGGCCTGGCCGTCATGCTCGCCTATCGTCTGGTCTGTCTCCTGACCGCTTTACTCGGAGTTTTTTTCTATTTCTCCGCTCGAGACGAAACCCGCGCGGCTTTGAAAGACGCAAACTCCGAATCAATTTCATAAATTTCCCAATATGAATTCATTTTTATCGGGAAATTTGAAGTCCTTTTAAAAATTCAGAACATCGTCGATTTCATCTGGAGCAATTTTCAGAAAAATTTTGAAAATATTGGAGATTTCCCTAAATCAATCTTGAAGAAAGCGACGATTCATGTTAAATTTACCGATATAGTTCAATATTCAGTTCATATTTAGCAACGCTCCCCAAATGTATTCATTCAGTACGTCGGATTACCTCGCGATAAGAACGGATCCGGAAATTCTCCAGCTAACGTTCGACTCTGAAAAACCGATAGACTACTATCAGGTCTTCGAGAGGAAACTGTCGCAGTTTTTAGGGACTGAAGCAACGCTTTTTTTTCCGGACAGCTATCTTGCGTTGGTTGCGTTACTACGAAATCTGATTCAGGCAAACGATTTTATTTTTGTTCCGGAAGAAACCGACGGTTCCATTCCAGACGCGCTGGAAATTATTCAACGCCGTCATGAAACGGTCTCTGTCGGAACGATTTCCGAACATTGTCTCGACAATTTACCGCAAACGGTTTCGCGCGTCGTATTTCTTGCCGACGGCATTTGCGGACTAAACGGCACGATCGCCCCCGTCGACGTCTGGAAAGAACGTTTGGAACTTTTTTCCTCGCGTACGGGAATTCCAGCGCTGATCATCCTGGACGATTCGCTTGGCGTTGGACTTCTCGGTCCCAATTACCGCGGAACTTTTGAATACTACGGAATCGCGGCAAACCAGTATTTCGATCCGCAGGAAACGATTCAGTATTTTTTCTGCGGTTCGCTGACGGACGCGCTGGGCTCCAGCGGCGGTTTTATTACCGGGAGCAAAAAATGGCTTAAAAATCTTAAGAAAAACGAACCCTGTTGCTGTCCTCGAAGCCAAACGCCTCTATCGGCGGTTGTCGCCAGTACAAAAGCGCTGGAACTGGCCATGCGTCCTCAAAGACATGAAGCTCTGGAAAAAAACAAACGGATACTTGTCGAAAAACTGCGTTCCTCCGGATTAAACTTCACGTCTCATCCGAGTCTGCCTTTTGTGTTGCTTAAAGTGCCGAATGCCAAAGAAACCGTAAATGGAATGAGAATCAGGGGATACCAGGTCGGAATTACGCATTTCACGCGAAAACCGCAGCTTACTCTGGCCGTCAATTCAAATCACGAAGAAACGGAAATTGAATTTCTTGTTCACGCGCTGGTATGTCAGCTTCAGCAGGAAAAGGACAAGGAAAAAGAAAAGAAAAACTCAAAACACAAAAAAAACGGCCCCAAGACGGAACCGGAAAACGGCAAATATCCGAAGAAAAAGGACTGAATCGCTATTTAATAAAAAGCAAACGCGGAACAAAAATCCTCTGTTTCGCGTTTGTTTTTTTGAAAGTCTGATTTTCTGGAATAGTCTCGGTTCTGATTCTCTATTTCGCGGATTTCTCGCGAGCTTCATTGACCACCGACATGACGACGCTCGGAAAATCCGTTGCGAATCCAACGATTCCAAGATCCAGAAGTTTACGATAAACTTCCGGGTCTTTACCATTAGACCAGGTAATCGTTTCCATCGGAATCCCGCGGTCTTTCATTTCCTGCGCAAAAGCCCGGAGAAAATCGCTTTTCGGCTCAAACGGATCGCTTTTGCTCATATCCGCCTGAATATGGAGCACGAGGTGATTTACCCCTTTGAAATCATTATCGCGCAGACGCTTCAGAACGGCGTTAAGTCCATCCATATTGGCGGTACGATCTTTCGTCCAAACATATCCCAGCCAGAGCATTCCGACGCCGTCGGGGCAAATCTCGTTCCATTTAAGCATTTTGTCGTAACTTCCGGAAGTAAAAAACATCTGCTTTTCTATTCCGTAATGATGAACCCGCTCGGCAATTTCACGCAGATTCTTTTCCGTCAAACCTTTCTCGTCCAGATAGAGCAATCGCTCTGGAAAATTCGACATTGCGCAGAAAACCGATTCCATCGTCGGAATTCGCTGAAGCGCAAACGCTTCGCCGGCATGAGACCCAACGTCAAATTTCCGCAGTTCATCCCACGTAAAATCCCGGATTTGTTTTCCTTTCAGCTCTTCCGGCAACTTCCACACCATCCGGTTCACATTCCCGTCATGAAACATAACCGCCACTCCGTCCTTGGAATACTGGACGTCGCCTTCTGGAATAACGTTCTGATTCCAGGCCCATAGGAATGTTTCAAGTGTATTTTCCGGACGTTCCACTCCGCCGCCGCGATGAAAGTTCACATAAAAATCAGGCTGCTGCGCACTCGCCAAAGCGTTGCCGAACAAAAAACACAACGCGCCCAAGCCGACTATTTTCCCTAAAGATTTCATCATTCTTTCTCCTGAAAAGATAAAAAATTCTTACCGAACGGAGATCCGGCAGATTACTAAACGCAACTGGAAATAAAAAGCAAATTTTAAAAACTATTTATTTCCGGCAGAACTACGTTTTTAATTTTGCCATATTCATTTTTTTTGTCAATACCGAGAGAAAAATTCTTTTGTTTTTTTCAAAAAATTATTCCCGTTGCGTAAAATACGTTAAAATATTTTCCGGATTTGTCTCTGGACGGATATTTCCCGAGACGGCGTGAACATAACCGCCGTTTTCAGAAAGAATCGCGAAATTTTCCCGAACCTGTTCCAAAATCGCTCCCGTATCTTTTTCCGCAAGCTCTTTCGCGTTGCAGGCGCCTCCCCACAAAATTAAATCCCGACCAAACTCTTTCTTAATTTGAAGTAAATCCATTCCGGAATCCGAATCTGCGACGGAGATACCTCCTACGCCCATTTCAATCAACTGAGGAAGAAACGCCTGAAAATTCCCTTCCGCCTGCCACAAAATTCTGGCGGAAAAACCAAAACGCCGACGTATTTCATCTATTCCGCGCGCGTAAAACGGAAGAATCCTGTTGCGAATAATTTCTTCCGATTCCGGCGCCGCGCCGCGGAAATTTTCGTCAAGAATCAGAATATTTATCGAATCGCCGACTGCGGAAAAAAGTTTTTCAAGGTGCTTCATCCAAAGTTCAAACCATTTTTCAAGCAGTTTACCCGACTTAAGCTCATCCTTGACCAAAAAATCAGCCCACTTCATCGGCTCAAGAAAACCAAGCCCCCCCCAGAACGGCGACGGCGGCCCGGCATGGTACGCGAATGATTTTTTCGCACCGCGTGAAAAACGCTTAAGAAAATACTTTAAATGCTCCCAATACTCTTCAGAGGGAAGAAAACCCGCCGCCATATTCTGCCCGGCAATCTCCTGTTCCACGTCCTCAACGCTCATTCCCTGCGCCCCAGGACCGGGAATTAAACGTTCAAAACGCCAACCGTCCCGTTTCATTACGGCAAAACGGCGATCCTGAAGGTCGCGAAAACACATATCGCCGCTTAATTCCCGCTCCGGATAAAAATCCTTCGGCATCAGAACGCCCGTTCCGTCTTCCATCGCAAACGGCTTCCAGAATTTCTTCGTCGAATCTCGAAGACACTCGATATTCAACAGC
>CAZWOV010000077.1:0-9967 GCA_964635645.1 uncultured Planctomycetaceae bacterium
GTATTTTTTCAAATAAAAAGTCCCGCCGAAGCGGGACTCGGAAAACGGCGCTTAACGTTGGACGTTCATTCCGGCGCGTAGTTTTTGAGCTACGGAGAAATGAATTTCAGAATACCGACGTTCCTTTTGGTCGAGGCTTCCATAAAATTTACGCCCCAAAGTTTCCTGTTGCTTAATGATGGCTTTGACGGCGTTTGAGGTCAAAGTTGTGTTTGGTAGTTTTTGGACGTCCTTAAAAGGATTAAGGATAAAGATTACTTCTTTTACCGTCCGGTTTCCATGGAACGCATAGATCGGATTTTTTCGGGTTTCTTTATTTTCCAAAGCAAATTTTCCCATATTTAACTGGAAAACCAGCGAATTTCCGCTTGAGGAAGGAGCCGGGAGAGTGAAATGAATTTTTTGAGGTTTGGATTTGGGATTCAGTTCCGTTTTAGGACGGCATTCCACTTCGGCCAGGATTGGGCTTGTTTCCTCTTGCGACGCGTCCGGATTTTCGCGAAAAGCGACGGATAACAGATACGGAATCTGCGTTTCGTTGACTTTGATTCCGAATTCGAAAATCATTGGTTTATCCAGTTCCATGGGTTCGGAATGAATATCCGGCGTCCAGACCGGTTCGACTTTAAGTTGATCTTTTACGGCTATCATGAATGAATCCGCGCGATGCGATATGGAATAAGCAATAATATCCGGAGTCGGTTCCTTTTTGCTGAAAACCGGCTTTTTCGTTTTTGAGGCCAGTTCGGGAATAGCCATTCTCTGGAGAACCAGACCACGCCCTTCCGCAATCGTAAGCAGATCAAGCGGCTGATTGACCGCGCCGTTCAGTTCATGCTGAAATGCGAAGAAATTCATTCGATTCTTTGCTTCCGGAACGTCGATCAGTCTCTGGACGTCTTCCAGCTCGTTCAGAGACAGAATCCAGTCTGTTACTTCAAGAGATTCTTCGCTTCCATTACGTATTCTGCGGCATGTTCCAAATTGAGTCAGGTTGGAAGCAAGAACCCGCTCAAGCGTGTCGATGGAGATGTGCCGCGGCGTGAAAACGCGCGTTTCCGTTTTGGACAACGGTTGGGAAACCGCGCGTATGTTTTCGGAATGCGTTACGTAGATGAAATTTCCTTCGCGCAGAAATTCAAATTGCGTATCCGTTAAAAGTTTTCTCAAAAGGATTTCCGGATCCGTATGTTCCGCAACGCAGGAAACTTCTCCCTGAACGTTCAGGGACGCGACGATTTTCAAGCCTGTTTCTCGTTGGAAAATTTCAAACGCTTTACGAATATTTTCCCGTGAAATATCCAGTTCATATTTTTCGCCGGATTCTTTTGGGAGTTTTTCGACGTTGCGAACGGGCTTTTTGATTCGGATTGGCGATGAAGAAGGCGTTCCGGAAATTTTCTCCGCATCTTGAGATTCCGTATTTTTCGCGTTTTTCATGTCTTCCGTGTTTTGGGTTTCTTCGGAATCGTTGGAATTAGCGTTTGAGGCGGCGATTTCTCTGGAACGGTAAAGTTCAAGAGGGATCGCGCTCTCCGAAACGGGTTCCACGTGTGAAACGCAAACCGACGTTTCTTTTTTCGACGATTCTTCCTCCGTACTGTCGTGGGAGTTTTGCTCCTCAGGCGCCTGGATTGCCGACGGCGGATTTAGATTTGCAAAAGGATTGGTTGGTAACGCGGCGTAATTTCCAATCGGGTTTGAAATCTCTGCGTTTTGAAAATCATTTCCGATGTGCGCGAGCGAGGTTTTTTCGAACTGGTCCATTTTTTCAGACGAGTCTTTGGGGGGCTGAATTACCTGAAATTTGAGTATGGGATCCTGATTTTCAAGTTGTTTCAGTCCTTCAAGACGTTGTTTAACGGAAAGATCGGAAGTGGACGCCAGAAGCTCTGTGGACGAATTGGAACCGTCCGTCCGCCCTTCAGATTGAAGCGATGCAATGCGAATCATTGCGTTAGGATTCGGTGAAGGAAGAGCGTTGGAAGTTTTTTCTGGCAATATTCCAGCGGAAACGTCCTGCGGCTTGAAATCTGGAACCAGAGTCGAAACGACTTTCTTGTCGAGATCCGGCGTCGATTGGGCCAGGGTTTCAAGAGCGTTTGTGAGTTCGTTTGAATCGACAATGCGATCCTTTGTGAAAACATCCTGCGTTTGAGCGGCGATCTGAACTTCTTTAGGCGCTTGCGCCGTATCGGAGGAGACGCCTTGATTTTGCGGGGAATCTGCCTTTGTTTGCGCTGTTTTTTCTGATTCCGCCCTGGTTTTTCGCGCCTGTGAGTATGCTTGCCGGATTGCCGCTCGCGACGTCGCTTCAAAAAGCGTCTGATCCGAATAGTCGTCGCAGGAAACTGCCGACCGGGTTAATCTATGGGAATCGGATTGATTTTCTTCAGAAAAGTTGAGGTGTTCCTGAAAGAACGGAAATCGAAATTCTTCAGAGGAAATCGGTGAATCGTAAAGTAAATCTCCTTTGTCAAAATACCACAATCCGACAAGATTGCCGACGACGATGCTGGACATGACGATCAGAAAACGATAGTTTCTTTTCACGATTCTACCCAATTTCTTAAATTCCGTACTTTGAAACATAAATATTTTCACTGCTTCTTTGTTTATCGGGTTTAAATAATCGCGGCAACAGTTAAATTTTGTTTAATTGTTAAATTTTAACATATTTTTGTTGCTTAAAAAATTTTTTCCCAGGGGCTGGACAAAATTTTTTAATTTGGTATAATTTATTAAAATTTGAATAAGAGGATTTTTAGCGACCAGCCGAGGAGGTGATTTTAGTGGTCAAACTGACGTTAAGAGAAAATGAATCCGTTCAGGACGCTGTTCGTCGTTTTCGTAAACTTGTCGAGCGTAGCGGTATTAAGAAGGAAATGCGTCGTCGTGAATTTTACGAGAAGCCGAGCGAGATTAATCGTCGGATCCGTTTGCGCGCAGAACGCCGTTCCCGTCGTCTTCGCAATAATCCCCAGGGTTGAGGCTGATTTTTTCTGAATCAGTTTTAAATCGAAATATGAAAAAACCATTCGGATGAATGCCGAATGGTTTTTTTATGGAAATTCTGATTTTCTGAAAATAGCGGGCGATAATAAGATAGGAAAAATCCACTCGAGCCGATCGTTTTCGGAGGATCGGCTTGTTTTTAACGTTTCATTATGAAAAGACGAAACATTTTGCAAAAACTTGAGGTTGCCGGACTCAGGATTTTATCCTGATTTTTATTCTGCATTCCCAGGTTCCGTCGTTTTCCGCGCGAATGAACCAGTGAGGGATCGCGCAGACGGATTGGTGAACTAATTCGAATCCGCCTTCGGAGTTGCTTACGGTTTCTATTGGGTGAGTCCAGAAGTCCGTGATTCTGGAAACTTCCATTTCTACGCGCAGTTTTTGCCATTCATCCGCCAGACCAAGGAATGGATCGCCCTTTGTGTTCAGGCGCGAGCTTAGATCGCCAAGTCGTTTTCCGTCGCGATTGAAGAAAAAACGGTCGTCGCAGCGTCCGGGCATTCCTGCGAAATTGAACTCAACGCCGAAAAGGACCGTTTCCTGACGCGGAAGATTTTCCAGACGCCAGACGACGTCGAGAGTGTTGCCGTTAACTTCGATGGTTTTGGCGATTGAAAGCGTGTGGAGACGGCCTTCAAACGAACGAACGGTTCCTGTTGCCGCAAGCGTGAGTTTCCCATTTTCAAATTTGGTTTGGTATGGAAGCCGACAAAATGTTTTATCCGATTCTGCGTCTCCGGAATAAAGGCGTTCTGCCGTCGTATCCGCCGTGAAAAACTGATCCAGAAGCGATTTTCGCGGCGTCGAATCGTATTGAAGCCGTTTCTCGAGTCCCTCCTGTTTGAAAATCGCTTTATCGCGAATATTTCCGAGGTCTTCCTCCGCCTGGTTTATTGTTTCTGTTTTAGAATTGCTATCCGACGAATTTTCAGATGAAGAAATTTCACGTTGATTTTCTTCCGCAGACTTTCCGGCCTGAATAACGCGGACAATCTGCTCATGATACGGTTCCGGCCGACGCGACATTGACGCAAGAAGATTCAATCCGATTTTTCGAACGTCCAGCTCGTAGAGCATTCCGCCGTTTGCCGGAGCAATCCAGGCGGAGACGTCCGGCGATTCCATACGATATTCCGTTTCTCCGTCGAAATTGAAGTCTCCGACCGGCGTTGGACATGGAGCGATTTGGTCCATTAAATTGTCCGCGGCAATCAGATGACGGAAAATGCCGTTTCGCAGATGCGGAAGATAAACGCCCCCGAAAGCTCCGTGCCAATACGGACAATTGCACTGGCCGCGATAAAGTTCAAGACGCGCCCTGTCAAGAATCTGAAACTTTCTGAAAAAGTCGGCAGGTTTCGTTTCCGTCGCTTCTTTCTGCAACTGATTCTGAAGCGTTTTCAATCTTTGACTGACGGCGGTCATTCGGCAATACATTTCGTTTGTTTCAGGGTATTTTACCTTGAAATTTCTCCAGTTTCCGCCGGAAATAAATGCGCGGAGGCGACGCAGGGAGTCTTGAGATTTTCTGAGTTCCTTGATTAATGTCTGGGGGGCCGTAAACGTTGAAGAAAGTGTGTTTTGAAGAGTTGAACCGCCTTCCGTTTGGGGTTCAAAATCTGAATTTTCCGTTTGCGGGCAAGCTTCTTCCGCTTTTGAGATTTCGGCCGTAAGGGAATCGTATTCTTTTCGGTCTGAAGTATCCAGCGCCCATTCGGTCATTTCCCGGTATGAACAGTCGGGGAGGTAACATTTTCCAAGCGGTTTGACCTGGTCTCGCGCTTCGGACATGGCGACGGTTTTCAACCAGCTGGAATTTTGAATCAGTGCGTCAAAGAAACGCGCCAGCCAGTTTCCCGCGCCGTAGACATGCTCGAAGGTTTGCGGCCAGGCTCCGAATTTTTCGCCGTCGTCGCCGCAAAAGAGCAGGGCGTTTTCGTGGGTTGAGGCAATTTGACGCAGGTAATTCAGACTTCGCTCAATTGAATCAAACGGAATCCAGTAACGCAGCTTCTCGCTGTCCGGATAGACGGCCATTAATTTACCGTCGTCTTCCGTTAGATAATATCCGTAAAGTTTTTCCTCCGAGAGACCCGCTTTTTTGAAATGATAGTCGTCAAGAATCGTGAATTCGATTCCCGCTTCTGCCAGATCGCGGACATACGATTGTTCCCAGACCCGTTCGGGCGTCCACATTCCGCGGACTCGAACGCCGAGACGATCTTCAATCCAATGGGAATGAGTCAAAATCTGTCCAATTCTGTCCTGAGAAGAGAGCATCGATAGAATTGGTTCCTGAAACGGCCCGCCAAGGATTTCCACCTGCCCGCGCCGCGCCAGTTCGCCAAGCCGATCAAGATATTCGGGATGATGTCGGTCCAGCCATTCTTCAAGACAGCCTGAATTGTGAATGGAAACTTTCAGCGAGGAGTATTCCGGACGAGAGAGCAGATTCAGAAACGGCAAATAGCTTTTCTGGTAACATTCTTCAATTGTTCCGTCAAAATTTCCAACCGGCTGGTGATTATGAAAAGCCAGGGCTAAACGAATTTGATTTTGGGACATGTTGATTTTCCTGAATAGTGGGACGTTGATTTTAGGGACCGGACGGCTTGGGATTCGGAGCGATTAACTCCGAAAACATGCGGAGAAAGCTTTCCGAAAACATTGCGGAGAATGCTTCGGCGCGCGCCGCATCTCTTTTTAACTCCATTTTCGCTAATATGATACGGAGCGGGAGAAATTTCCTTTATTTCGTACTCTTGATTTCACAGCTTCTTCGAAGTTGTCCGCAGGCCGCGTCGATTTTTTCTCCTTTTCTATGGCGGAGGGCAATCTGAATTCCGCCGGATTCCAAAATTCTCGTAAACTCCTGAATCTGCGCGGCAGAGGGAGTTCGGAATGCCAATTCCCTTACGGGATTGAACGGTATCAGATTTACCAATGCGTTTCGGCCCCGAAGTCTGGAAACCAGTTCACGCGCGTTTTCCGGCGAATCGTTGACTCCGGCGAGTAAAACGTATTCGTAAGTAACGCGGCGTCCCGTCTTTTTGAAATAAACGTCTGCCGCGCTCAGAATCGCTTCTATTCCGATATTGCGGTTGCTTGGCATGATTTTGTTTCGGATGAAGTCGTTCGGCGCATGCAGAGAAATTGCCAGATGGTACGGATGTTCCAGCTCGGCCAGACGAAGGATTCCGGAAGGAATGCCGACCGTTGAAATGGTGATTTTTCGAGCGCCGACGCCTAGTCCGTTTTCCGACGAGACGATTGAAAGCGCGGAGAGAAGAGAATCAAGATTGGCCGTTGGTTCCCCCATTCCCATGATTACGGCGTGGGAAAGACGCTGCCCGCGTTCTGCAAGAAGATCCGACGCAAAAAGAAACTGCTCGAGAATTTCGCCTGAAGTTAAATTACGTGCCATTCCGTCCATGCCGCTTGCGCAGAACGCGCATTTCATGGCGCATCCTACTTGCGTGCTGACGCAGAGAGAATGCTGCCCCTGCGCGTTGTGGAGAATGACCGCTTCAATTCGATTTTTATCTTCAAGCTCCAAAAGAAATTTTTCAGCTGAAGCCGTTTCTGAACCCAGCGTCGTCACGACTTTCATCGTGCGCAGCGTAAACGTATTTTCAAGTGTCGCGCGAAGCGCTTGAGGCAGATTGGTCATTTGTTCGAATTGCCGAATTCCAGGCAAATAAAGCCATTTTAAAAGTTGTTTTACGCGGAATTTCGGTTGTTTTTGGGCGGAGAACCATGAAGCAAGTTCTGTCGGCGATATATTCAGGATCGACGGTTTGGAATTCATTCGACGGCTCTTTGGGATGACGTAAATATTGCGGAGATCCAAAAAAACTTTCTATATTTTCTTGTTTTTGAGGCTTTACGCAAGGGGGACCTCCCCGCTTTTAAGATTCTGTGAAGAGAATTCTTGAGATTTTTTTGCGTTTATAGAAGGCAAAATCAGATGAAATACGGAATTTTAAAAATTAAAAAACGACGAAACGAAGACTTTTTTGGGATTTTTTGATTCGGGAAACTGCTTGTTTTACGAGGTTTCGGTTGTCTGGGGAAATTTTTCTGAATTTTTTGCTTGACAAAATGGGATTTTTGCGTATAATAGACTTTGTTGCTTGGGACGAATGGGTGAATTGAGTAAGATGCGCCGAGTCTTAAAGCGTTTGAAGGCAGGCGAATAAAAACCGCTTTCATTCTGAGACGGAATTTTTTCTCGATCAGAGTTAATTTTCAATATGGATTTCAGGCGGAGTAAAATCCAAAGGAATCGGGTTCTAAAAGAATTTGATTTCATGCGCTGATTCCATCCGGTATATCCGGATAAAATAAAGATAAAGTAACGGTCTTTACGCCGTTTTCGGTAAAATTTTTTCGAAAGAATTTACCGGAAAAAGCGCGGGAAGGATTTGGTACTGCGAGCTGCCGTAGTTCGGTAAGTTTCGAGGCCTGACAGAAAAGAACTGGTTTTAGCAAACCAGGTTTCTGTTAGGCCTTTTTTTTGCGCGCTTTTGGGAAAAACTCAAATTCATGGAATTGTCCCATAAACGAACATTTTTTTCAATGAGGGGTTGCGATGAAAAAAAATCAGGAATTATCTCAAAAGACGGTTCGGTCGTCCTTTCTTCGGAAGCAGGTTGCTGATTCGGGAACGCCCCTTTCCGGAAAGAAAAAGAAGAGTTCAGAAAAAACGCTTTCGGCGAAATTACGCAGACCGCGCCGTAAAGTTAATAGTTCCGAGGTGAAAAGAGAAAAAGTGTTTCCGGCATTTTTAACGGAGCAGGAAATTGAAGAAGCAAAATGTTATCTGGGTGTTTTTTTACCGCCCGATTGTCGGAAACGTTATGAAAAAATCTATCGTCAGAAAGTGGAAGCTCGACGGGTCGAACTGGAAACGGACGAATGGAAAAAAGCGAGATATCCAAAATAAATTTTGAAAGAAGTTCTGAATTTCCTGGAACCTGAATCTGAAAATCATTTTGAATTTGAAAATTGACTGCGGAAAATTTTATCGACGTTGGCAGACGTTAAAGCCTGAAGAAAAGGAATCAAGGGTTTTTATTTATTTTTTAGAAATTATTGAGTAAGTTATGTTAAAGAAAAAACTTTCATTCAGAGCGATTGTTCTTTTTTTGGTTTTTCTCTGGACTCCGCTCATTCTTTTTCCGTTTAATTGTCCCGACGGCCATTGTCCTCTGGCGCCGAACTCGTCTTGGAGTTCCAATTCATCTGCGCCGCATGCCGCGTCTGAAAAACAGACTGGCGATTCTCTTTTTCGTACTGAATTTGCCGCGCCTCATCCGGCAGTCGCAAGAATTTGCGTTGAGAATGCTCGAACGCGAAATTACGGCACGGGAACGTGGATTCGTATTTCGAAAGAACAGTGTGCAGTTTTGACCTGCGCGCATCTTTTTGAAACGAATTCACCGGAACGAATTGCCGTTTCTTTCCCCAACCATTTTTCATTCAACGCGCGAATTCAAGCGATTGACCGCGACTGGGATGTTGCTCTTCTTCAGTCCGCCGTCGGGACAGATTCTTCTTTTTCTTCTTTTCCAGCTCCGCTTATTTTGACCTTAAGGCCTCCGAAACCCGACGAGTATGCGAGACTTTGCGGGTATGGCGCCGACGGACGTTCGCTTTGGATGCTGGGGGCGGTTCGCGGATACTGCCGCCTGAACGCAGTTTCCGGAGCGCACACCCTGGTCGTTGCGGGTTTTGCAAGACAGGGGGATTCCGGAGCTCCAATCATGACTCTTGAAGGAGATCTTGCCGGCGTTCTCTGGGGTACCGACGGGCAGTCGCTTTATGGAACGTGGAGCGGACAGATTCAGAAAGTTTTAAAAATTGATTTGGAGTCTCCTCCGGTTTTGGGCGAGTATTTTCTTCCTGAAAAAAACATTCCCTGCGAATGGAATGATACTGAATTTAAGGACGAGGGGGAAAGTCGGGAAAGGTCAACGGCGGTGGACTATTCAAAGATTATCGATCTTCAGGAACTGCCAAAATTAGAAGAAAATGGAATGAAAAACAGGACGTCTCCCCGTTTGTTTGATGAAAAAGACAGTTTGGAGCCAAAGAGTATTCAGAGCTATTCCCGCGAATTTTCAAAAGAGAAGATAACGGAAGAAAAGCGCGTTCCGGAAAATTCGTTGGTGGATTTGGAGGCGGCAAACAGAACTGAAGATAAAAGTTCATCCTCGTCTTTTTCCTCTCGTTCTTTTTCATTTAAAAATTCCGGACAGATTGAAGAGGCGTTAAGAAGTCGAATCTTTGGAGAATGCGCTCGAAATTCAAATCGCGCAAAAAAAGGAGCCGACGCGCAAGTATCCGCAAGAAAAAACGAACGTTCCGAAACGAAACGCGAATCAGACGGATTGCAGGAAAAGAAAAAAGAGAAAAAAACAGTCGCTTCCAGTAAGACGAAGAAGAATCTTTTGGGGTTGTTGATTGGTCTTTACCTTCTGGTTTGGTCTATGCCGGTCGCGGCGTTTTTCCTGTTGTGGCGGAAAAAAATAGACTTTTCGCAGAAAAAATTTTCGTGGGAGTCGGAAAACAGCGAAACCGACTCAAATAATTCGTAATTATTTTCGTTTTGAATTTGCGTTTTATTTTTGTGTTGTTTGAAATTTTTTTTCAAACGTTGGTATTTGGTTTTAATTCAGAAAGGATTTAGGGAATGTTGATTAAAGATAGAATTAAGGAATTACGACGGGTTCCCGCTTCATTATTGATTCCGAATCCGAAAAACTGGCGGACTCATCCGGAAAAACAGAAAAACGTAATTCAGGGCGTTTTAGCGGAAATTGGTTATGCGGACGCGCTTTTGGCTCGAGAAATGCCGGATGGTTCATTGATGCTTCTTGACGGGCATTTACGAGCTGAAACGACGCCGAATCAGGAAGTGCCCGTGCTGATTCTTGATTTGAATGAT
>CAZWOV010000078.1:0-9946 GCA_964635645.1 uncultured Planctomycetaceae bacterium
CCGCCAACCGATTTCAGCGGCTCCAATTTTTCATCGGCCGCCGCGAAAGGCGAAGGAAACGCCGCCGTCCCGCCAACCGATTTCAGCGGCTCCAATTTTTCATCGGCCGCCGCGAAAGGCGAAGGAAACGCCGCCGTCCCGCCAACCGATTTCAGCGGCTCCAATTTTTCATCGGCCGCCGCGAAAGGCGAAGACGAGGAACCGACGCCAAAATCAGACGGCAATTCACGGTCGGACGTTTGACAAAACGAAGCGCCGGAAGGAATTTTGCTCAAACCTTCCGCCGAATTTCCAGCGGAACCGCAAACGGGAGAAAAGTCAAAAAATTCCGATTCCCAGGCTCCGCCCGTCTGTTCCGACTCGTTTCCCGGCGTTTCCGATTCGATGTTTTTCAAAAACGGCTTCGTTTCTTCAACGTTGGGAGCTCTTTTTGAAAGGGAAGTTTCCTCGTCTTCAGTCTCTTCATCCGTGGCGACGACTTCCACTCCGCTCTCCCCGCGAAAAAGTCCAAAAAATTTTCGCGATCGCACCTCGCGCGTTTCCAGAATCGTGGCGTTCAGACCAAAATCGTTCTGAATCAGCGCAAAGGCTTCGCATAAATCTTTTGCCCGATAGATTTTGACTGCCATGAAAACTCCCAAACATCCGCTTGTTTCAACCAGAGATTAAATACCATCCCGGTTTTTTTGACGATGAATAAAGAGTAGCGCTTTTTAACCTTTTGCGCAAGAGTGATTTTCAAGAAAAGAATATTTCCCGTCAAAAAATTTTCTTTCCGCGCGTTTGAATTTCCAGAGAAAAATCAGGATAAAAAAACATTCGGCAGACCGGAGAGAGATTTCTGCCGAATGTTTCGCGGATAGAAACAGTTATTCAGTTAAAGAAAAACGGATTCGCCTTAGAGAGCAATGACTCCGCGCAGTCCCATGACGAAAACGGTATCGTTTTCCGCGTCGCCCTCGGCGTTCTTTACCCACTGGAAGTTCGGAGCAAGCGAAACGTTTTCCGTAACCTGCGCCTGATAGTAAAGTTCAACGTGATGTTCGTCGTCGGGATTTTCAAGCGTCGAGGCGTAGGAATCCGACAAGGTCGCGATCCCGTACCCCAAACCGATCGTATCGTTTGGACGCCAATCGAAATTCATCAGCTGAAAACCGAAACTGATATGCTGATCGATCGGATTGTATTCTTCGTCCGGCTTCCACCCGTAACGGCACCAGAGTCCCAGTTTCGACGTTATTTCCTGGTCAAAGGAGAAACCCCAGCCGTAAGTGGAATAGGCTTCCGTTTCTTCGTCGGGATCTTCATCCCACGAACCGCCCCAGCCGTAGAAACGGTAATTTCCCTGGCGGCCGCAGAAAACGGGATGCCACCCGATCTCGAGAATGCCGAAATTCCGATTAAAGACGTCGTCCCAGCCGCTCGTGCTCTGGTATCCGAGTCCGACGCTGAGCGTCTCGACAGGTTGCCACCAGAGCATTGCGCCGAACGTATTGTCCGGAGCGTCCAGCGTTAAGCTGTTCACGAAACCGCTGGAAATAAACTGTCCCACTTCGTCGTTTGCGAACGCGTTCGTGTCGAAATCGGTCGTCAGGTCAACCTTACCGATTCTTCCGCGCCATCTTCCGTCCATCCAGGTTCGTTCGTACCAAACCTCCGAAACCTCAATCGAATCGTCTCCCCAGGCATGGTCGTTCCACCCGGAAAACGTTCCGATCCTTCCGTCCACGCCTTCGCCGCCGCCGGCTTCAAGCAAAACGTAAAAAGAGTTTGCGTCGTCCAATTTGAAAAGAGCGTCCAGATCGATTCCATAAACCGCGTCGCCCTGATCTTTCCAGACGTCGGATCCCATATTCCCCTGGACGACGCCTGAAATAGCCATGCTCCACTCAAATTTATCCCAGAATCCTCCCTCTTCCTCAGGTTCGAGATCGACCCGCTCAAGATTTTCCTGAACCACAATTTCCGTTGCGGCAGGCGCGACGGCCGTTACTTCATTTTCGGCGGTAATTATGTTTTGTTGAGCGCTCGCCGCCGTTGAACCAACCAGTAAAGACAATACGCATCCAAGCGCGCATACGCGGCTTCCCTGCTTTTTCATGAGAAACTCCCCTTTCTCAAAAAAAATTAAAAATAAAAAAAATTTGTTATCCAGCCTTTTTCAGCTGACGAAGCGAACTTTTAGGACAACCTAAAAGCGTCTTGCTGTAAACATTTTCGGTAAACGGATTTTAACAGTTTAATTTATTATTAGAAAAATGCTAATTTCAATAGATTTTATGTTTTTTCCTATGGTTTCACACTTATTTTTGGCAAAATTTAACGGATACGCAAAAATAACCGCTTGTTTTTCCATAATTAATGCGCTATAATATGAAGACAGTCGTGGAGAAAATAAAAAAACTCCCTCAAATTCCCTCCGTATCATTTTTACTCAAAGGAGATTTTTATGAAAAAAACATTCGTTTTCCTTTTTTCAGCGCTGGCGCTTGTCTTTTTCGTTTCGTTTGCTCAGGCGGCGGAAAATAATTCCAATATTGCGGTCCAATCCATCTCGCGCATGGGTGAAAAATGGTGCGCCGACCGCCATGAACAAAAGTTGGCGATCGTAAAAAAAGGCGACGTGGACCTTGTTTTTGTCGGCGACTCCATCACTCACGGCTGGGAAGGAGCCGGAAAAGAAGTCTGGAACAAATACTATGGAAACCGCAAAGCCGTGAATCTTGGTTACGGCGCGGACCGTACGGAGCACGTGATCTGGCGTTTGACCAACGGAGAAATTGAAGGAATCTCTCCGAAACTCATGATTCTCATGATCGGCACGAACAACGTGGGCCATCGTTCCTCCACCCCCGCCCAGACCGTCGAAGGAATCAGGAAAATCATTGAAATCATGAAAGAAAAAACGCCGACGGCCAAAATCCTCCTCCTCGCCGTCTTCCCGCGCAGCGCCAATCCGACGGACGAAATGCGCGTCAAAGTAAACGAAATCAACGCGGGGCTTCCGGCTCTGGCCGACGGCGAAACGGTTTTTTACCTCGATTTTGGCAAAAAATTCCTCGCCGAAGACGGCTCTCTGCCCGTGGAAATGATGCGCGACCGACTTCACCCCGGAGCGGCGGGCTATGAAATCTGGGCGCAGGAAGTCGAGCCGTTCGTTCAGAAATACGTCGACGGCAAATAATTTCCCGAAAAGAATTTCCCAAGACTTCCCAACGGCCGCCGCGGTCCCGGACTACGCGATAGAAAACAGGACGCCGCAAACGTCTGAACGATCGAAACGTTCCCAAAATCATCCGGCCTGAAATCAAATTTCCGATTTCAGGCTTTGAAAATAATTCATTCAAAATTCAAGCGCAAAACGCCTCGTTTTCCAAACGTTTCAGAAAATCCGATTTCAACGTTTCCCCGACGCTTCGCGCGACGGGTCAAAATCTTCGTCGGCTTTTCCCAACGTTCCGCGCGACGGGCCAAAATCTTCGTCCGACTTCCCCCAGACGCTCTGCGCGACGGGTCAAAATCTTCGTCGGCTTTTCCCAACGTTCCGCGCGACGGCGTAAAAATCTTCGTCGGCATTCCCCAGACGCTCTGCGCGACGGGTCAAAATCTTCGTCGGCTTTTCCCAACGTTCTGCGCGACGGGTCAAAATCTTCGTCTGACTTTCCCTAACGCTCCGCGCGACGGAGCCAAAATTTTATTTCAAAAACCAATATTTCAAAAACCTGAAAGAAATTACGCCGAAAAATATCCAAAAAAATCTTAATCTTTCGGAAAAACATAAATAATTCTTTTTAAAGTCCTTGAAAAAAACTTATTCTATGGTAAAATAAGGCGGGAATGGAAGTCCCTTGAACTTTCGTTTCATCCCCGTCCATTTTTCAATATCCATCGCTTAAAATTCATCAGGAACAGTCCATGACCACCATCCTCAACGGCAAAGAGCTTTCCCGTACGCTGCGCGCTGAAATCACGCGGCAGGTTAGTGAATTCATTCAGAAGACCGGCGTCGCGCCCTGTCTGGCCGCGATTCTCGTCGGCGACGACCCCGCCAGCCAGGTTTACGTTCGCAACAAAGAAAAAGCGTGCGCGGAAGTTGGGATGGAAAGTCGGCTTTTCCGTCTTCCGGCCGACGCGACGCAGGAGGAGCTTCTTGAGCTGGTGGATCGGCTGAACCGCGACGATTCGGTTCACGGTATCCTCTGCCAGCTTCCTCTTCCGAAACAAATCGACGAAAAAGTAATTCTCGACGCAATTTCCGCCAATAAAGACGTGGACGCCTTCCATCCGACCAACGTCGGTCTGCTTCTCCAGGGTCGGCCGCGGTTTCTGCCCTGCACGCCGTATGGAATTCAGGAAATGCTGAAACGGTACGGAATTGAAACGGCGGGAAAGCACGTCGTCGTCCTTGGCCGAAGCGATATCGTAGGAAAACCCATGGCGGCGATGATGGTTCAGCGCGGAGCCGGGGCGGATTCGACCGTAACCATTTGCCACAGCCGAACGGCAAATCTTCCCGCGATCACCTGCCAGGCCGACATTTTAATCGTCGCTATCGGCAAACCGAAATTTGTCACGCCGGAGATGGTGAAAGAGGGCGCCGTAGTCGTGGACGTCGGTATCAACCGTACGGAAGAAGGGTTGGTCGGCGACGTTGATTTCGACGCGGTTCAATCGAAAACGTCCGCCATCACTCCCGTCCCCGGCGGAGTCGGTCCGCTGACCATCACGATGCTTTTGGGAAACACCCTCAAAGCCGCGCAGGGAAAATAGGAGTCTTAACGAACTGCGGAAGAACCGACTTCCGCAGTTTATTTTCATTCAGCGTTTTGTTTCGCACAGAACTCCAGAGGTTCTGAACTTACCTTATTTTACGATGAAACCATAGAAACCGCCGGATTCCGAAAGGTTCGGGCTCTACCGGCTTTTCAGACCTGAAACGCCGGTCCCTGACGAAGCGGGAAGAGTTCATTTTTTATTTTCACTGAAACCTTTTCCTTTTTAGACTAACAATTGACAGTTAATTGACGCCATGAAAGATCAGACCCTCTCTTTTTTGCTCCGCCGATTTGAAGAGGCGGGAATTTCGCCAAATCACAAACTGGGCCAGAACTTTTTGATGGACCAGAATCTTCTGAAGCTGGTCGTCCGCAGCGCCGATATTCAGCCGACAGATATTATTCTGGAGGTGGGAACCGGGACGGGCGGACTGACGGTTCAAATGGCGCCCAAGGCGAAGCGCGTCGTTACGGTCGAGCTGGACCCTCAGCTCTTCCAGCTGGCGGGCGAAGAGCTCTTTTCGTGCGGCAACGTAACGATGCTCAATATGGACGTTCTCAAAAACAAAAACCGCCTGAATCCCGAGGTCATGAAAACGATTCAGGAGGTTCGCGAGCAAAATCCCGGTTCCGATCTGAAGCTGGTCGCCAATTTGCCCTACAGCGTGGCGACGCCGATCATGACCAATCTTCTTGGACTTCCCGATCCTCCCAAATCCATGACCGTCCTCATCCAGAAAGAAGTCGGCGAACGCATGATCGCCGCGCCGGGCACGAAGGATTACGGCGCCCTCTCGCTCTGGTGCCAGTGCCAGGCGGACGTCAAAATCGTCCGCGTTATTCCGCCGGGAGTTTTCTTTCCGCCGCCGAAGGTCTTTTCCGCCATCGTTCATCTCGAATACCGTCCGGAAAAACGGGCGAAATTTGAAGATCTGGACGGTTGGCACGACTTCATTCGCGCGATGTTTTTCCACCGTCGAAAATTTCTCCGAAGCGAGCTGATTTCATGCTTTAAGAATATTCTGGAAAAACCCGACGTGGACGCAATTCTCGAAGAAATGAATCTCACGCCGGAAACGCGGGCGGAACAGCTGGATCTTGAAACGATGTCGGCTCTTTATGAAACGTGCCGACGGCGAACGGCGCGAAAAAAAGATTAATTCGAACTCATTCCCAAACGTTAAAAACGTTTGGGAATTTTTTGTCCCTCCTTCCATATCGCCGTTTTTTTCTGAGGACGTATTTGATGAAAACCAAATTTTTCTCCGCTCGATTTTGCGTTTTGGCGACTCTTACCCTATTTTTTCTGTCCAGCGGCGGACTTTCGGCAGATTCCTCGGCGGAGGGCGATCCGCTCCCGATCAAAATCCCGGCGGCGACAATGCCCGTCGAATTGGACGGAAAGCTGGACGAAACCGCCTGGCAACAGGGGGTTCGATTTGAGAAAAAGAATTTCACCTTCTTTCTGGCGCTGGACGGTGAAAATCTGGCGCTCGCCGTTCAAAGCCGTTCGCCCGACGGCGCCCCGCCGGTAAGCCGCGCCGTACCCCGTTCGAAGAATTCTCCCGCGTTCATCGACGACTGCGTTGAATTTCGCCTTGGCAAACGAACTTTTTTCTTTAACGCGCGCGGAGCGCGCTGGGACTCCGAAAATCAGCCGCAAACGTTTCAGCCGATCAGTCGAATCGCGGAAAACAATACCTGGACGCTGGAATGGAAAGCGCCTCTGAAAGATCTGGGGCTCGCGCTTTCCGACATGGAAAAACCAATCCCGATTTCCGTCGAACGCCGTTGGTTTCAGGGAATGAAAAAAGGCGATCAATTCCTGGCCGCTTTCGATTTCGCCTACTATCCGTCGATCAGTACGCTGAAGCTCAAAGCGGACGCCGCGGCTCATCCGGAACGGGATAAAATCTCCGCCGCGTCCGTTCGATTAAGAAAAAAAGGAGAAAAAACGATTCTGGCCGAAACGGTTCTTCCTGAATTTCGCGACTGGCGGACGGAACTGCCGGAGTGGAAAATCCCGAAACTCGGCGAAGGAGAATACGAACTGGAACTTGCGCTCGACGGAATAAAACACGACAAAATCGTAAGAACTTTTGCGCGTCATGTTTTCGAGTGGGAAGGAAATTCCATCGGGAAATCCGACCGTCTCATTCCTCCGTTCACTCCGATTCAAATCAAAAACGGAACCGTCGAAACGCTTTTACGCGTTCATTCGCTCAACGACCTCGGACTTTGGGAACAGGTGGAAATCACCGACTCGAACGGACGAAAAAAGCAACTTCTCAACTCTCCTTCACGACTGGAAATAAGCGTTGACGGGAAAAAAACGCCGATACGGTCGGAGGGCGTCCGCTGGACCAGAAAGACTCCGACGCGCGCGGAAGGCGAAATTCGCTGGAACGCGAGCGACCCCGGCGGAATCATTCGGTTCTCCTGGGACTTCGACGGTCTGATGATCTGGGATCTGACGCTCTTCCCCACGGAAAAGAAAATCGATTTTCTGCATTTGACCATTCCCATGAAAAATCGGCTGGCTCCGCTGATGCACTCGTGCACGGACGGAATCCGATTCAACTACGCGGGCTGCGCGCCGAAAGGCGCGGGAAGCGTCTGGAATTCGCAAATGGCTCCAAGACGGAAAATTATCGGAGATTTCGTCCCTTATCTCTGGGTCGGCGCGGAGGAACCGGGTCTCTCCATCTGCGCAGAAAACGACATGGGCTGGGTTCACGCCCCCGGAACGCCGTGCCAGGAACTCGTTCGGGACGGCGAAACGCTGAATATCCTCTACCGTTTGATTGACCGTCCGGTAAAAATCGGAACCGCGCGAACGATCCGCCTCGCGTTTCAGGCAACCCCAATCAAACCCATGCCGGAAGGATGGAGACGAAAGGTTTTTGGGGACTGGAGAATGCGGAAATTCGTCCCGCCGGAGGATTTTCTGAATTTCTGGGGCGCCTGCTACTACTGGGGAGCGGAAGCCCCGTCGGACTACTACCCGCGCGGCGGCGACATGACCTACCTCCGAAAAATCAACGAATTCAGAAACGGCGGACAAAAGGACGAGGAATTCATCCGGAAATGGATTGAAGGATACGCGCCGCGGCTTGAGGGAATGGAAGAGAATATGAAAAAAGAGTGGATGGAAAGATACCGCGCCCACGTTCAAGCCGGTTTTTCCGTCCGTCAATTCTCGGATATTTGCGCCTACACGAACGGACGAGGCGTACGTTTCGATACTCCGGAGGGCCAAACCTTCCTCAACGAATGGAATACGGAGGAATATCCGTCCCGCTCCTGGCCGTACTGCGGCGGCGTTTTTTACGAACTGGATCCCGTCGCCAGCTTCAGAGACTACGCGGCCTGGTATTTCAGACAGATGGCGGAGGCGGCCGTCGACTCGATCTACTGGGACGACTTTTTCTTTGTCTCAAACCGCAATACCCTTCTCTCGCCGGCCGTTTACCTCACGGACCCGGAAACTGGAAAAGCGGCCCCGGAAACTGAAAAAAACGACGGAAAAATTCAGCCGTCCGTCGGACTCTTCAACATGCGCGAATACGTACGGCGAATCGGAGTCATGTTTCTCGAAATTGGAAAAACGCCGAAAAACATGATTCACGATACGAACGCCGCCATTAATCCCATTCTTTCCATGGCGCAGTTCAACTACACATGGGAAGACAAACCGGGCGATTCCGATTTTCAGGACCGATTTTCACGCGACTACATTCGCGCGGAGAGTCTTGGACTTCAACAGGGCAATATCCCCTTCAATCTCTGGCTCGTGCGCGGAGACGACCCGGAAAAGCTGGACTGGGCCGACCGAACCGGAACGGGCGTCGCCCTCACCCATGAAATGCGCTGCGGCGGAAAATCCTACGCCGAAATTTACCGTATTCTCTACGATTTCGGCTACGGACTCGATTCCGTCGCGGTCGCGAACTACTGGGACGAAGATTACCCGATTCAAATCGAAGGTCTCGACACGTCCTCGCTCTTCCTCCGCAAAGGAAAGGAATGGCTTCTTCTGGTCTGCGATTGGGGAGAAGGCGGAAACGGACTGGCGGCTCTGCCTTCCGAACTGCTTCAGGGAATTGCCGTCGCAAATGCCGAAACAGGAGAAAAACTTGAGACGACGTCCGACGGGAAAGTTCGTTTTTCACTCAAAAAACACGATTTTCTACTCATGAAAGGGACGAAGGAATGAAATCCGTTTCACGATTACGCTTAACCGGACTGCTGGCTTGCGCACTGCCGTTTGCGGGCGTTGGAACCGCGGAAACCGACGCGGGAGAAACCTTTCTCGACGCTCTCTGCCGAAAATTCGCCGCGGAAACGACTTTCTGCACAGATTTTGAGGAGCCGGAAGCGTTAGTTGCCGGAGGCTCGGAAACCCCAAAAATCATTCCCGGCGCACAGGGCGAAGGGAAAAATTTCGATCTTACGGACCGCGGACTTTCTCTGGCCGACGGAACCCTTTCGTTTTCCGCAGAAAAAAATCTGGAACCGACAACCGGAACCGTCGTTTTTCTCATGAAAATCGAGCGGCCCAACGGCAAAATGGATCCGGACGAAGAAAATTTCTGGCCTCTCTACGTTCAATTTGAAAAGGGAGAAATGCTGGCCGGAAAAATGAGCGGACGGAATAAAGCGCCTATTTACGCTTACCTTCAGGGGCGCCCGGAAATTCCGCTGGTTATCGCGAATACCGAAGTTTCGACGCAGAATTGGAACCCGAACGACTGGCGCCTGGTCATCGTCTCGTGGCAACCGGGAGCGTTAAAGATTTCTCTCGACGGACGCCCTTTCACGACGGATCCGAGAATGCCGTCCATATCCGAAAAAGCAAAGCTCTTTGAAATCCGCGCGGCAAATCGCCCCAATCTGCGCGTCGCGGTCGACGATTTCGTGATTCTGAACCGTCCGTTGAGCAACGAAGAAGCGGCGTGGATTTTCTCGCTTAAAAATCAGACGGCGGCGGAATAGGAAACTTTTCCCAAACCATCCGGAACCCACCGACGGGAACCGCACAAACGAACCGGAAAAACGCCAAAACCCGCGCCGAGACCGACCGAAGAGGCTCCGCGATTTTCCCGCTTAAATTCAGATCAGACGGCGGCGGAATAGGAAACTTTTCCCAAACCATCCGGAACCCACCGACG
>CAZWOV010000079.1:0-9804 GCA_964635645.1 uncultured Planctomycetaceae bacterium
TTCCCGAAACGACCCGTCCTACATCCCGGACGCTATTCCGATTGAACAATTGAGACTCCTGGTCTACAACGTCGTGATGGGCGGCGCAAAAGGTCTTTTTTTTGACAGCGCGTCGCGTCTTGACTCCGACGACGAGGAAACCGTTTACCGCGCCCGTTCGCTGGAACTGATAAATCTCGAGATGCTGACATTGGATCAATGGATCTCGAATGGAAAACGCTTTACTACCATTCCATCCAATCACTCGAACGTGGCCGGAGCTTTCTTGGCGACCGAGCACGCGCGCATACTGATACCCATGACGATTGAACCCGATTCCCAGTATGTTTGCGGAGCAGGGGCGGAACGCAGCGTCAAATTTCTGGTCCGAGGATTACCGGAAACACACCAGTGCTGGCTTTACTCTCTGAACGGACTTTCCCCGCTGGTAAACCGCAGAACCGCCGGAGGCGTGGAAATTGAGTTAGAAGAATTGCCTCTGGTCGCCGTGATCGTCACGACTCAAAATTCTCTGGTTATCAACAGTATTTCTCAGCGCATTGCAAAATATGCTCCGCGCCTGGCAAAAAAAATGAAAGAACTGGCGGAAATGCGTTTACGTTCTTATCTTCAACTCTACGGGGCCGATCGTCTCGAGGGAAACGACGCAATGTGGTATGAACGCGCAAAACTCTACCTCAACAGAGCGGAAAAAGCATATCTGGCGCACGAATACTCTGACGCCTTTATTCTTGCCCAGCGCGCGATGAGACCCGTCGCCTACATGGAGAAAAAAAAGTGGCTGGAACGAACCGCGGGATTTCCATCGCCAAACTTTCAACCGACGGGCGTTTCTTTCCGTTCTCTCCTGCTTCAGGAAAAATGGCTCAAAGCAATAAACGGGATGACTCTTGGAGCCAATCTGTTGCCCAGCGGAGATTTTGACAATACTCAAACGGTTCTGGACAGCGGATGGAAATGTTTTCAAAAGGCTAAAATGTTCCCGGGTATCACCGTCCGAATGGAAAACGTTCCCGAAGCCGCTTACGCAAGTCTGAAGGGACTCAAATTCGACGTCTCCGTAAAAGACAGAAAAAAAGCTCCCGTCATGTTCGATTCGCCTCCAGTCTCCATGCAAAGTCCAGGCGTTCACGTCGGTCCAATCGGCACCGTCTATCAAGTCGAAATGTACGTCAATATTCCTACGCGGCTGGTCAATACGGTCGACGGTCTGAAAATTACAGACTCCAATTCCGGAGACGTACTGGCCGAAAGAATTATGGTCACAAAAGGATGGCAAAAAATTTCTTTCCAGAGAATCGTAAAAGACCTGAATCCGATTTATATCGTCATCTCGATGAACGGATACGGCATTGCATACGTTGACGACGTCAAAATTTATCCTATGGGGAAATTTTAACGCCAAAGTTTTCCCAACGATCGACCAACCGTGAAAATTTCAGGATCTTCTTATTCTCCTTTCGGATTTCAAGCGGTTTTCTGATGTTGCCATCGCGGAAAAGGGGGGGCTTTTTTCTGAATGCCGACCAATATTTCAAAATATTCCGATTATCAGACGGAAATTCCCCCAAAAAAGTAGTCTTTTCCTTTAAATTGGGGGTCTGGTACTTGCTTTTCTATCCGATTTTGGTAAAATTAGAAGTGGAAGATTTTATCCTGACTCTTTTTACGGAAGGATGGCGTTATGGCCTGGGAATACAGCGAAAAAACTAAACGGTTATTTCTTGACGCGGTTCACGGTAAACCGGGGACCCATTTGGGGGAAATCCAGAATCCCGACGGACTGGGCGAACATGGTTCCATTGCATGCGGCGATTCTCTCCGTTTCACTTTCAGGGTAGAAAAAAATGACGATCCGACAAAAGATCGGATCGTTGAAGCGCGTTATTTGACTTTCGGATGCACTTCGGCTATTGCGGCGTCCGAAGCGTTGTGCGTCATTCTTGAAGCGCGCGGCTGCACTCCGATCGAAGCGCTGAAAATCACTAATCAGGATATTGTCGATTTTCTCGACGGACTTCCCGAACAGAAAATTCACTGTTCCGTCATGGGCGCTGAAGCGCTGGAGGCCGCCGTTGTCGACTGGGCGAAAAAACGCGGCGTCGATCTTGAAAAACTCGGCATCCGTCTTGCTGAACAAATGGCGGAAGAGGATGAAGGACGGATCGTTTGCAAATGTTTCTCCATTACCGAACCTTTCCTGCGCAGAAAAATCAAAGAACTTAATTTGCGCACTCTTTCCCAGGTCACGGCGGCGCTGAAAGCCGGCGGCGCATGCCAGAACTGTCTCCACGCGCCGGGCGGTATTCAGGACGTCCTGAACGACGTCTGGAAGAAAGAAGACGTTTTTGTAGACGTAACGGACGTTCAACCTGAAAATACCGAATCGGACGCCGTCTCCGTTTCGGAAGATTCCCGTGCGCAATCCGTCACGCCGCAACTCCCGCTCTCCAACGACGGCGCGTTGCCCATCATGGGACAAAGCGTTTCCTTTACGCCCCTCGCCCCGAAAGCCGTTTCCGATTCGACGGCTCCCAATTCCGATGAAAAACTTTCTCCATATCAGTTCATAAAAAAACTTGAATCCGTCATGGAAGAACAGATCCGTCCTCTGCTTTTACGCGACGGCGGCGACTGCGCTATCGTGGACGTCAAAGGAAATCTCGTCTACCTGGAACTTAAGGGCGCGTGCGCGACCTGTTCCAGCTCTAACGTCACGTTGAAAACCGTCGTGGAAAATATCCTTCGGCAACAGGTTCAGAATGACGTCCGTGTCATTCAGGTTTGAAAAATCCACATGACGAACGTCATGACGAGACGTTCGTCGTTTCAAATGCGGAGTTTTCAAAACTCAAAATTTACTGAACCAATCGTATTTCTGAAACAGACGTTTTCGGAAATACCGCTTATTTCACGATTTCAATTTATGAAAGGTATTTAGTCAAAGGTCGAGCCAATGGAAAATTCGATCATCTACGCCGACAATAATGCGACGACGCGCGTGGCGCCGGAAGTTTTTGAAGCCATGAAACCCTTTTTTGGTTCAGAATACTTTAATCCAAGCTCAATGTATCCGTCTGCCGGAAACGTCTCGCGTGAAATCAGGATGGCCCGGGAAAAAATTGCCGGTTTTTTTAACGCGGACGTGGAAAACGAAATTCTTTTCACCTCCTGCGCAACGGAAAGCAACAATCACGCCATTTTTGGCGCCGCCGCCGCAAATCCAACGCGCAAACACATCATCGCTACCACGGTGGAACACCCCGCCGTACTTGAAGTTTGCCGCGAACTGGAGCGCCGGGGATACCGCGTTACCTATCTGCCGGTCGATCGCCAGGGGCGTTTAAGCAAAGCGGATTTTGTCCGCGCACTCGAACCGGGCAAAACTCTTCTGGTTTCCATCATGCACGCAAACAATGAGACGGGCGTTCGATTTCCAATTCAGGATCTGGCGCGAATTACAAAAGAAACCGATCCCGAAATCCTCTTCCATACGGACGCCACTCAAACCGCCGCCAAACAACCGTTCTCGCTATCCAAAAACGGTCCGAAAAACATTCTTTCTGAAGATTTCAGAAACGTAGATCTTTTGTCCTGCTCCGGACATAAATTTCACGCCCCCAAAGGAATCGGACTTCTCTACATTCGACGCGGTACGCCGATTCGACCATTTTTTATCGGAGGCCACCAGGAGGGAGGGCGACGCGGAGGAACGGAAAACGTTCCGTATATCGTCGGGATAGCGACGGCCCTGGAAATCGCCTTCCGAACGCATTTGGAGGATTACGCAAAACTTTCCGGACTTCAAACTTATTTTGAAAAAGAACTGAAAGCAAGAATCTCCGACGTCGAAATCAACGGCGAAGAGACGGAAAGAATGCCGAACACCACGAACGTTTCATGCCATTTTGTGGAGGGAGAGTCGATTCTCTACGAACTTTCAGAGTATGGAATCTGCGCGTCAAGCGGTTCTGCGTGCACAAGCGGTTCGCTTGAACCGTCTCACGTTCTGCGGGCAATGAGCGTCCCGTTTACCGCAATACACGGATCGACCCGGTTC
Organism: uncultured Planctomycetaceae bacterium; assembly: GCA_964635645.1. Classification (GTDB taxonomy): domain Bacteria; phylum Planctomycetota; class Planctomycetia; order Pirellulales; family Thermoguttaceae; genus RGIG3701. Next base: position 4,061 of record CAZWOV010000079.1, read on the forward strand.
AGTTTCAGCCGATACAATTCGCAGGAAGACGTTGAACGAATCCTTGATATTTTCCCTGAAATTATCGCTCGTCTCAGAGCGGCCTCTCCGTTCAGCAGGGAAAACCGACGTTAAAAACTTTCCTCCTTCCGAACTATCTTCTTCGGGAGGAGGAAAGTTTTTTATTATTTTAAATTTTGTTTTTTGAGAAATTATCACCCCAAGAGACGTCCCGGTTCGGTTTTGTTTATTATTTTCTCAAACGATTCGACCGTGTTTATTTCAAACTTTATTTTCCTGAGGTATGGTTATGTCTAAAAGTAGATTTTTGCAAATTCTTGTTTTTCTCCTGGCGCTGATTTTTCTCGGGATTGGAATTTTTTACTACATACGCACGGATCGAAATCTTTACACCGCCATTTTCCTGCGAACGGGGGCTATTTGTTTCCTCTTCGGATGTTTTTGGTCTCAAATCCAAAAACTGCCTCGCTGGACGGATATCGGCTGGCTCCCGCTCATTGCTGTCGCCGTTTCATGGAAAACGGCGCTTCTGCGATACGCTATTCCCGTTTCGTTTATCCTGATATTTCTTAATTCTCCCCTTGGAAGAGGAAAATACCGCCGAAAATCATGGCGGAAAATTCGCGGCAACTTCATGAATCGTCAATCTCATCCTCTGGAAAAAGCCGCGTCTTGCGACTCCGACGTTTCATCCGCGGAAGAATCTCTCAATGAAACCGGCGCCCAAGACCTCTCTGAAAAAACGGCTCGGGAAACCTCCGTTTCCGAACCGACGTCCAACTCCGACGCATTTCAAAAAGAAGAACGCCCGCGCCAGGAAAAGAAAACGGCCGCTTCAAACGTTCGAGGCCCCGGCGCCAGGAACGTCATGTTTCGGGCAATGAGCCGCGTAGCCGGACGGCAGGTTGGAAAATGGATGAATAATGAAAAGAAAAAATAAATCCCAAACAACTCAACGATTTCCCGGATAATCAAAAGACTGACGGTAAATCAGAAGAAAACGGCCGGATTTCCGGAATATTCAAAAGGAAACCCATATGGAAATTTTATCCCGACAGTTTCAAATCCGCACTTCGTTCAGAACCATCGCCGTCTCGCGGTCGCTCTGGATGGCTATCGTAAATGCGACTCCCGATTCTTTTTCTGACGGAGGACGCGAAAACGTCGTAGAACACGCGCTTTCTCTACTCCAAAACGGCGCCGACGTCCTCGACGTCGGAGGCGAAAGCACTCGTCCCGGTTCCGTTCCGATCGACCCGGAAGAAGAAATTTCCAGAATCTCGCCCGTCATCCGCGGTATTTTAAAAAAATGTCTGGAATATAATTTACCCAAACCGTTTCTTTCTGTCGATACCTATCATCCGCAAACCGCGGCGTTTGCGTTAGAAAACGGGGTGGAAATGATTAATGACGTCTCCGGGGCGGAATCTCCTGAAATGATCCGTTTAATTCAAAAACACGGAGCCGCCGTCTGTTTTATGCACAAACAGGGCGTTCCCCAAACGATGCAGGATGCGCCGCATTATGAAAACGTTCTGGAAGAAGTTTTTGAATACCTGCTTCAAAGGCGCGACGCGCTTCTTGCCGCCGGAGTCTCTGAAGAAAATCTTATCGCCGACCCGGGAATCGGTTTTGGGAAAACGCTTGAACAAAACTGGACTTTAATTCAAAATATTTCGCGTTTTCACAAATTGAATATTCCAATTTTAGTCGGACATTCAAGGAAAAGATTTCTCCAAAAAATTATCGATCGGACTCCAGGAATAACCCGCGATGAAGCGACGCGCGAAGTTTCACGGTTCCTCGTTCAGCAAAATGTTCAGATTCTTCGTACGCACGTTAAACCTCTCTGAAAACGGGGATCCGCTTCTCAAAATACTACGCGGCGTCTTTCTATTTTAAAGTCCGCTTTATTTGGAGCGGCTTGTTTCCGCCAAATTCGAATTATTATCAACGGCTGGTTTTCAATCAAACCTGCGTTTATCGCAGGAACAAATCCTTGGCGCTGAAAATAATTCAGGCGTCTTTATTTCAGGAAAACCTTTTTTATGAATTTTCTGAAACTTTTTACTCTTTTTTCAATTTCCGCGTTGACATAATTGACATTTCTCCGTAAGATAAGAATTATTTTTAAAAGGGCGAAAGATTAATTATTCATGACTAATCAGAATATTCATGTAAAAGGCGCGCGCGAACATAATCTCCAAAATGTGGAGCTTACTTTGCCGTGCAATCAACTGATTTGTTTTACGGGAGTAAGCGGAAGCGGAAAAAGCTCTCTGGCTTTTGATACGCTTTACGCGGAGGGACAACGCAGATATGTGGAAAGTCTCTCGAGCTATGCGCGGCAATTTCTTGGACAAACGCCCAAGCCGGACGTCGATTTCATCTCGCATCTGAGACCGGCGATTTCTATCGCCCAGAAAACTACCGGTCAGAATCCCCGTTCCACCGTAGGCACTATCACCGAAATTTACGATTATCTTCGCGTTCTTTACTCTAGAGTCGGAACCGGATATTGTCCAAATTGCGGCAGGAAAATCAGCGCCCAAACACGCTCGCAGATTATCGCGCAAATTCAGCTTTTACCGGAAGAAGCCAAGTTGCTCATTCTCGCGCCAAGAGTTCGCGGACAAAAAGGCGAATTTAAAGATTTATTCCGCGATCTGCTCAGACAGGGGTTTCTTCGCGCCCGCGTCGATGGAAAAATAGTCAAACTATCGGAAGACCTGCATCTTGATCGGCAACTCCGGCACAATATCGATATCGTAGTGGACCGAATTGCGCTTCGTCCAACGTCGCGCGCGCGTCTTGCCGAATCGATTGAACAAGCGTTGAAGATTGGAAATAATACTCTCATCGTCGCTCCCGACCCGGAAGAGGAACAAACTTCGTTTGATGAAATTATGCTTTCCAGCGAATACGCATGTTCCGAATGTCAAACAGGGTTTGAACCGCCGACGCCACAACTGTTCAGTTTTAATTCGCCGCAGGGGATGTGCCTCGAGTGCAACGGCCTTGGCGAAATCTATACTTTTGATCCTGAACGTCTTATTCCTGATCCACAAAAATCCTTCCGGCGCGGAGCAATCTCTACGATCGGCAATTGGGAAGATATGGGACGCTGGAAACACGTTCAATTTCGCGGCGTAGCGGAATATCTGGCTCATACTCACGCCGAATTCGGCCTTACCTCCAAAGCAATTCTTGACGCCCCATGGCGAGATTTGCCGGAAGTCATACGCGAAGCGTTTCTCTATGGAACGGGGAACGCCAATATTACTTTTTCATGGCAAAATACTCCCGCAAGTTCCAATTGGGGAGCCGTCTACGACGGAATCGTTCCGCAACTTCTGGCGGCATACCGCACTACGAATAGTCGAATTCAGAAACGGCGCCTTGAAAAATTCATGAACGTCTGCACCTGCGGATTCTGCAAAGGAGAAAGGCTCAACCCGCAGGCAAGAGCCGTCAAAATTGCCAGTCTTTCCGCTAACGTCGAATATTCTCTCCCGGAACTCGCCAAACAGCCTATTTCCAACGTCGTTAATTTCTTCAAAAATCTGGATCTTGACGCTACCGGACAGTTTATTGCCAAAGATATCCTCCATGAAATCAGAAATCGGCTGGGATTTCTTGCCGACGTGGGGCTGGACTACCTCTCGCTGGAACGAACCGCTCCAACTCTTTCCGGAGGCGAACTTCAGCGTATTCGCCTCGCAAGCCAGATCGGAAGCGGACTGGTCGGAGTCCTCTACATTCTGGACGAACCCTCTATTGGACTTCATCCCCGCGACAATAATCGTCTTCTCGGAACTCTCAAACGTCTGCGCGATCTGGGAAATACCGTCGTCGTCGTCGAACATGATGAAGACACCATGCGTTTCGCCGACCAAATCGTCGATTTTGGACCTGGAGCGGGAATTCACGGCGGACATATTGTGGCCCATGGAAATATTGACGATATTCTCAATTCCAAAGAAAGCCTCACGGGACAGTTCCTTTCTGGAAACCGCACCATTCCAGTTGTTGCGGAACCGCGGTCGGGAACCGGAGAGAAACTTATTCTGCGCGGCGCAACTCACCATAATCTGAAAAATATCGACGTCGAATTTCCGCTCGGAAAATTCATTTGCGTTACCGGCGTAAGCGGTTCGGGGAAAAGTTCACTCATTAACGGTATTCTGAAAGAAATTCTGCTCCGTAATTTGAATCACGGTATTGGAAATCCCGGTTCGTTTCGGGCTATTGAAGGACTGGAATTTCTTAACAAAATGATCGCCATTGATCAATCTCCTATCGGACGCACGCCAAGAAGTAATCCCGCTACATACATCAAACTGTTCGATGAAATCCGAATGATGTTCGCGGAACTTCCTGAAGCCCGACAGCGCGGATTTAAACCGGGAAGATTCAGTTTTAACGTCGAAGGAGGACGATGCGAAGCCTGTCAGGGATACGGCGCAACCAAACTCGAAATGGATTTTCTCGCGGACGTCTGGGTTACGTGCCCCGTTTGCGCCGGAAAACGATTCAATTACGAAACGCTTCAGGTCCTGTTCAAAGGATATTCCATTGCGGATATTCTTGAAATGGACGTTCAGCAGGCGATGACGCTGTTTGAAAACGTTCCCCGCGTCTATCAGAAACTCAAAACCCTCAGCGACGTCGGTCTCGACTACATGAAAATCGGGCAGCCTTCTCCTACCCTTTCCGGTGGCGAGGCGCAACGAGTGAAACTGGCCAGAGAACTTGCTAAAATCAGCACGGGGCGCACGATTTATATTTTGGACGAACCCACTACCGGGCTTCATTTTGCCGATATTGAACAGCTTCTGCGCGTTTTGCATAATTTTGCGGACGCTGGAAATACCGTGCTTGTGGTCGAGCATAATTTGGACGTCATTAAAACCGCGGACTGGATTATCGATCTTGGTCCGGAAGGAGGAGACGACGGCGGAAATGTTATTGCATGCGGTCCGCCTAAAGATTTCATTAAAAACAAACGTTCCTATACGGCCGCGGCGCTTCGAAACATGTTGGCGCCGCCCAAAGGAAAAAAAACGCAAAAACATATCGCGGAGCCTGTTTTATTTCAAGCGGATCCTCAAACCGGGGAGATCAAAACGCTGGTTCAGAAACAAAAAACCTCCCAAATTTCCGAACCTGAAAAAAAATCGGACCTCCAAACAGAAAACACAAGGTCAAAAACCTGTTCCTGCTGCGGTTCCGAGCATATTCACGTTGAAGACGCAAGTCAGCATAACCTGAAACACGTTACGCTTGACATTCCGCGAAACGCCATGACCGTCTGCTGCGGACCAAGCGGAAGCGGAAAAAGCTCCTTCGCCATGGACACCGTCTACGCGGAAGGACAGCGCAGGTACGTAGAAAGCCTTTCAAGTTACGCCCGGCAATTCGTTGGACAAATGCAGAAACCGCATGTGGAACGCATCGACGGGCTTGCTCCTGCGATCGCCATTGAACAAAAACGAATGGGGCAAAGTCCCCGTTCTACCGTCGGAACCGTTACGGAAATCTACGATTACCTCCGAATTCTCATGGCGCGTCTCGGAAAACCTTATTGTCCGGACTGCCAAATACCTATCGGGTCGCAAACCACGGATGAAATTATCGCTCGAATTATGGAGGCGCCGTCAGGAACAAAATTAATCTTTCTCGCCTCCAGAGACGTTAACGTCGGACACTGCTTTGAGAATCTCTGGGACGAATTGCGCCGAAAC
>CAZWOV010000080.1:0-9741 GCA_964635645.1 uncultured Planctomycetaceae bacterium
GACGAATTGGATCCGCAGACGGAGAAACAGTTGACTGCGATTCGAAACTATGTTCAGCAGTTTATGGAGCTTCTTTCAGAGTCTCAGGGACCGCCGATTTTTCTTCTTCAGAATTCATCGGTTCAAAGAGAATTGGGGTTGAGCGAAGAGCAGAAGGAAAAACTTCAGTCTTTCTCGCGCGATTTTAAAAAGGAGGGCGAACGGCTCTTTCGGGATTCGAGAAATTTTACGCCGGAAGAGCGCGTAAATCGTCTTCTGGAACAGTTGAGGACGTCGGAAGCTTTTTTGAAAGAGACGCTTACGGAAAAACAGATCGCGCGTTTACGGCAGATTCAGCTTCAGACTCAATCGGAACGTATTTTGGACGAGGCGGTTCGTCAAAAATTGAAACTGACGGACGAGCAGGTAGAGGCTTTGACCGCGTATTTTTTTCAGCCTCAGCATTTTCGAACAACGCCGGATTTCAGTAAATTTTCTGGAAAAGGTAAAGGGAATGGAAATTTTGTTCGAAAAAATGAGATACGGAGTAAAAATGATTGTCAAGCGGATCCGGTTCAGGTTTCGCCGTTTCCTGAAAGGGATCCGTCGGGACCTCCGCCTGAAAGGGATCCGCCGGGGCCTCGGCCTGAAAGAAAACACGACGACGGCGTTTCGTTTGATTTGGGCATGAAAATGAGTTTCATCGAATCCATTTTGACACGGGAACAGCTTCAGAAATGGAACGAGATGAAGGGCGAAGCGTTTATTTATGAACCGCGCGTAAACCGTCCGTTTCAGGGGAGACGAACCTCGGAAAATCGATCGGAAACGCCGAAAAGATTATTTCCGGAGCATGAAAATCATATTTCCGACAAACCTTTCCAGGACGGACGGTTTAAGGAGTTTTGATATCGGCGGGAAACTTTTGAATGAAAGAGGCTGATTTATTATGAGTAGTAATCCAAAGGTAATTGCGGCCGGACATTTGTGTCTTGATATTATTCCGGATCTCTCTCCCCTGAAAACAGGCGGCGAGGAGGACCGTTTTATTATTCCGGGCCGTTTGTTGCGTATTGGAGCGGCCTCTGTCGCGCTGGGGGGAGCCGTCCCGAATACTGGTATTGCTTTGGCCAGACTCGGAATGGAGACTACGCTCATGGGAAAAGTGGGAGACGATATTCTTGGAAAAACCATTTTCAATATACTGGAATCCCTGGCGACGCCCGGTCTGGATTTCAGGAATGGAATGATTCAGACTCCGGCGGTTTCCAGCAGCTATACTCTGGTCGTAAGTCCGCCGCAGACCGATCGATGTTTTCTGCATTGTTCCGGCGCCAACGACGCTTTTGTTCCTGAAGATCTGGAGCCGTCGCGTTTTGAGGGCGTTCGGCTTCTTCATTTCGGTTATCCGACTCTGATGCGCGGTATATATTCGGCTCCCGAGGCGTTTGCGGAAAAACTGGCGCAAATTCGTGAAAAAGGAACGCTGATTTCGTTGGACGTTACTATGCCCGATCCTCTTGGGCCGGAAGGAAGCGTCGATTGGCGAAACTGGTTTTCAAAGGTTTTGCCGTTTGTCGATATTTACCTTCCGAGCGTGGAAGAAACTCTTTTCATGTTGGATCGTTCTCTTTTTGAGGAGGTTTCGCGTCGGGTTCAGCGCGCGGTGCTGTCGCCTGGAACCGCCTTGAATCCCGCCGTTCTTCTGAGTTTTGAGGAAATTAATGGCTTGGCGGAGCAGCTTTTGGATTTTGGAGTAGAAGCGGCCGGTATCAAGCTGGGCGATCAGGGAATTTATCTTCGAACCTCTTCCAATCTGCGACGAATTACGAGTGAAATGCCCGAAGATATCGCGGCGCAGTGGGCGGATCGGAAGATACTCGCGCCCTGTTTCGACGTTTCGGTTGTCGGAACGACGGGAAGCGGCGACTGCACGATTGCGGGCTTTCTGACCGGTTTGCTTCATGCCTGGCCTCCAAAACAGACCTTGCGTTTTGCCGCGGCGGTTGGCGCGTGCAATGTTCAGAAGGCCGACGCCACCAGCGGCATTCCGTCGATGGAGGAAGCGTTAAATTGGATGAAGAAATGGAATCTGAAGGAAAATCTTCTTCATCCGGAGGAAGTTGGAGCGGAACTGGCCGGGTAAAGTAATTTAACGCGGTCCGCGGAATAAATCCGAGCGTTAGTTTTCCGCGAAAATTACTTTGTTGCCTTTTGCGTTTTTCAGACTGCGATTTCGCGAACTGGACGGCGTCGAGCGAGATTCAGAAAAACCATCCTTTTCTCGTCGGCGTTTCGTGAACCAGTTCGCTGCGTATGGTGACGACGACAGAGACGATTTTTCCCGTACGGGAGTCGAAGACGGCGCCAGCGAGGAGCTCGCGTTTCATTCCCCGTTCCGTTGGTAGCGCGTCGAGCGGCGCGGTGCGGAAGAAGAGATTTTTAGCCGGGTCGTGAGCTTCCGTTTGCCACGACGTTTTTTCCGGTTTCGGCAGGGTTACGTAACGGTAATTTCTCATGGCCTCTCGAGACCAGCGTGAAATTTCCAGAACGTTGGACGGGGTAACGTTTTCCTGAAGAGTTCCAAAGTTTCGAAACCATTCGTCGTCAAATTTCTTTTTCTGTTCGTTGTTCAGATCGACGAGGCGCCCCCACGTCCGAGGTATGGGAAGCGGGTCCATTTCGGGGAGGAATTGAATTTGGAGAGACGCCTTGTTAAGAGAAGGAAACGAGAGGGATTTGTCTAGCGTCATGGAGCCGAGGAGAGTGAGAACGCTTCCCCATAGAACCAGAAACATGAAAAAATTTAAATAACGTCGCATTGTCGGCCTTTCCTGAAGAATGATTTAACTGACTCCGATTAATTTATTTTAATGGAATTGGCAAATTCAGAGAATGGATTTTGAGAAACTGGCGTAATGAAGTCAATAAAAACGCCGCTCGTTTCGCCGTTCCTGTTCCGTCGATTCCGTTTTCTGAAGAAATGATTCCATTCATTTTTTCTAAAAATTTCATATCAAAAGAGTTCTCCCCCTTGAAGGAATTTAAAATTTCAGTAGAATGGGATTTATGCGGGTCGTCCCGCGTTTGGCCTGCCGTTTATTTTTATTTGGATAAAAGTATGAAAATTCATCGATTTGCGCATTGTTCTACTATTGCGTTTCGCGCAGCTTTTGTGGGAGTATTTATTTTTTCTATGGCGTCTGTCCTTTGCGCCGTGCATTTTACCTGCCCGACGCCCTCGGAAGTAACCCGTATTCCCGCGTCGGAACAGGATATTTTTGAAGACTGGCTTCTTCAGGACCTTGCCTACGATCCGGCTGTTGGTCAGGGAACCGCGGCGCCGGATTCGGCAGTCAGGACGGTTTTTACGGATAAGGCTCCGGGAAGCTCCGCCGCTGAAACGGAACGCCGCCTCATAGAAAAAGTTTTGTCTGATATTCAGAAAATTCTGGATAATTCGACCGCGGAGATAGAGGCGGTTCGGAAAGAAGAGGTTGCCGGAAAGATAGATCGGTTCCGAAAACAGACAGCCGAACTTAACGGCGTTCCGGGAACGGACGCGCGTTGGCGCGAACTTTATCGTCAGGCCGCGTCTGTGCGCCGCGAATTACGTCTTGCGCCGATGAAGAAGCTGGTTCCGAGTTTTATTCTCATGAAACATCCCAATCTTGGCGGTTCGCATTACGCCTATACGGAGGCGGTTTCAGACGCGCAGGCGGAACGCAGTTTCCGGCCCGGGTCGCAGATTTGTCTGCTTGAATTGGATTCCAATGGAAATTATGTTGAAAAACAGCTCGTCAACGACCCTTACGGAATGATTCGCGATCCGGAAATGACCTACGACGGGAAAAATCTCGTTTTTGCGTGGAAGAAATCCGATCGGCTCGACGATTTTCATATTTACCGGATGAATCTTGATTCCAAAGAGATTACGCAGCTTACGTTTGGACTTGGCTGGGCGGATTATGAACCGTGCTGTCTGCCGAGCGGAGATATTATTTTCAACTCTACGCGCTGTTCGCAGATTGTCGATTGCTGGTGGACGGAAGTCTCGAATCTTTATCGAATGGACGCGGATGGAAACTTCATGCGGCGCATGTCCTTCGATCAGGTTCATGATAATTATCCGACGCTGACGCTTGACGGACGCGTTATCTATACTCGCTGGGACTATAACGACCGCGGCCAGATTTTTCCGCAGGGACTTTTCCAGATGAACCCGGACGGAACGGGACAGACTGCTCTTTATGGGAATAATTCCTGGTTTCCGACGACGATTCTCCATGCGCGTCCTATTCCAAACACGAATGGTAAGATCCTTTGCATCTTTTCCGGGCACCATACCCGACAGCGCGGAAAGTTAGGCGTTTTGGATCCGAATAAGGGACGTGAAGAAGCGGACGGCGCAACTTTGGCAGCGCCTGTTCGTGAAACGAAGCCGGAGCGTATCGACGCTTACGGCCAGAGCGGGGAACAGTTCTGTTATCCAATGCCAATCACTGAAACGGAATTTCTGACCGCCTACCGTCCCAATGCGGAAGCCGCGAATAATCGACAGGGCGATATGGATCCATTCTCGATTTATTTCATGAATCTGAACGGCGAGCGCGAGCTTCTTGTCTCGGAGGCCGGAAAATCCTGTTTGCAGACAATTTTCAAACAAGCGAAACCTCCGGTGTTGGAACGTCCTTCCGCGGTGGATCCCACGCAGGATTCCGGAGTTTATTATCTTCAGGACGTTTTTTACGGTCCGGGGCTTGAAGGCGTCGATCGAAATAGCGTTCGTTCGCTTCGCGTCGTCGCTATTGGATACCGTTCCGTTGGCATTGGCAGTAACGGTAACGGCGGCCCCGCCGGCGGCGCGATGGTTTCGACTCCGATTGCGATTGGTCATGGAGCGTGGGACCCTAAAAAGGTTCTTGGCGAAGCAAAAATTTACTCCGACGGTTCCGCCTGTTTCCGAGCGCCGGCCAAGACTCCGCTTTATTTTCAGGTAATAGACGTTAACGGTCATGTTGTTCAGACGATGCGTTCCTGGAGTACTCTTCAGCCGGGCGAAACTTTTTCGTGTATTGGTTGCCATGAAGATAAAAATTCGATTGCGGCCCGCGGTTCCTCTTCCGAAGCCATGAAGGCGGGTCCGCAGGATCTTGCTCCTTTTTATGGTCCGGCGCGCTGGTTTTCGTTTACGAAAGAAATTCAGCCGATTTTGGATAAACACTGCGTTCGTTGCCATGATAATTCCGAGGCGAAGCCTCCGTACACGGGGTTCGGTCTTGGCAAGATGTCGATTCCATTGGAAAACTTTAACGCGATTTTCGATATTGAAAATTCGTGGTCGTACTCCTTTGAAAAACCGTCCGACGGCTGGACTACCCGTTTCCCGATTCATGAGGGAGCGAAAACCGCCAAAGGGCCGTTCGGGGGTATCCCTGGGCTTAAGAAATATGGAACGGCGTGGAGAACCGGCAATATCTGGATGACCAGCGAACTGACGCTTCCGGAGAACTATGCGCCGTCTACTCTTTACGGCCGCATTTTCTACGACGAGGACGTTGAAGTTTACGTCAATGGACAGAACGTCTTTTCAGCTACCGGTTACCTGACGAATTATGAAATGTATTCTTTGGAGACTAATCCGCTGAAACCGGGGCGTAATATTATTGCCGTTCATTGTCTTCACGGTTCCGGAGGACAGGGAGTCGACGCGGGGCTTTACGAGATGAAGAAAGAAGCGGTTGCGGCAGGTCTTGATAAAATCAAGCCGTTCAGTCTGCTTGGCCGTCCCTTTGAAGATACTTCGGCAAAGAGATTCTGGTCGGAATCCTATTTGAATCTGACGAACGCGCCTTTTGAGGCTCATTCGCTTGCCAGAAGAAATAAGGTGGCGAACTGGATTAATATTCAGAATTCTCCTGAAATGCTGAAGCCGTACGACGCGGGCGCCGCGAAAAGCAGTCTCTGCTCTATGTTTAACGGTCCTGCGCCGCATAATGGAGTTCAGCTTTCTCAGAAAGAAAAAGATCTTTTGGCGTGTTGGCTTGATCTTCTGGTGCCGTTCTGCGATTCCTATGAGGACGCGAACGCCTGGAATGAAGCGGAGCATGCGAAAAACGCCCGTTACGGAGAAAAGAAGAGATGGTCGGACGAACGCGACGCGCAGAATTATGCCGCGTGGGCAAAGAATCTTCCCTATGAACAGGCTCATTCGCCTGAAGAAATTCAGCGCGAGCAGGCGGTGAAGGAAAAAGCCTATCGAAATTGGATTTCAGAGGCGCGGAAGGAGCTGGCGGAAGATAAAACGACGTTTACTTTTCCGAAAGCGATCCAGACGGATCAGATTCAGATTCTGCTGAAAAACGACGTTTCTTCCGAGCAAAAATTCAATATTGCGCTTGACGGAGTTAGTGAAAACGTCTCGGTACGGCCGGAGGCGCGTGTTGGAATCATGAGTTTTTCACAGAGAACCTGTTCAAAAGTAACGATTATCGGAAATATCGAGACGCTTGAGAAGATTGAGATCTTGGGAATACCGGAATAATTGGTTTTCCGGATTTCCGGATAGAGAATCTGATTTTATTAATTAAAGAATCATTTCGCGCGTAATACGGAGAAATGATTCTTTATTTTAAAATTTTTTGAATTTGGATAAACGGTGGAATATGGCGAGGCTGTTTTTTTCTGAAGCGTTTGGAAATTTTTCAATACGTTTGCTTTGGAACGCGAGTCTGATTTTTTTGATGTTCGGCGGTATGGTTCAGGGCGCGAGCGTTCCCGCGAGCGATTCTTCTTTTGAAGGAGACGTTTTTTTATTTTCGGATGCCTCCGAGCATTTTCCGGTTCAGATTGGCGAGAAAGATTCCGTTGGCGCCAGATTTTCAGCTGAAATGCCAATGAATCAGATCCGAGTCTGCTGTCCCAGTTACGGAAACGGCATAGGTTCTTTAACGCTTTCTCTTTATTCGTGGAAAGGGTCTGCGGACGCTACGCGGATGGCTTTACCCTTGGCCAGAAAAAGATTTGTCAATTTTGCCGATAACGAGTATTTGTCTTTGAAGTTTGAGCCGATTCCGGCCGGCGAATACTATTGGGAATTGAACGAGGCGGAGGAGAGAGTCGGCGTTTGGAAAAGGTCGGGAACGTTACCGACCGTTCAGTCTTTTTTTAATACTCAGGAGGTTGACGGCGCGTATTCGATGAGCGTGGGATACGTTAATCTTCCTTTTCCTTTTTCTGGAAGGTGGGAACTTTGGGAGTACTTGAAGAAGTCGGCGTTAGCTCCGCAGGAAACCGACCGGGTTTCAGATGAGAAAGGCGAACTTTTGCCGCAAAAATTTGTGGAAAGGGACCTTTTTTCAGATACCTGGGACGCGGTTGACGGACTGGGCCGACGGCTTGGAAATTCCGAAAAATACGGTCTTCCGCGAGAGAAACAGGTTGGAATTTTTTACTGGACCTGGCATGAAAATTCTTCGGTAAAGGACCCGCCGAAAAATAATGCGCGGCTTGTTCGCGAAAACCCGGGTTTGGAAAATCGTCCCGACGATCCCGCCTGGGGTAAGAAATGGGAACGTCACCATTGGGACGAACCTCTTTGGGGTTACTACCAGACGATTGATCCATGGGTTTCCCGGCGGCATGCTCAACTTTTGGGCGAAGCGGGCGTCGACGTTGTCGTTTTTGACGCCACAAACGGAACGTTGACGTGGATGGATTCGACTTGGACGCTTTTGAAAACGTGGTCTTCGATGCGGCGCGATGGATTCCGTACGCCAAAATTTGTTTTTATGTTGCCGTTTAACTTTCAAAAAGAAGGCGCAATTAGTCTCCTTCAGCTTTATCGGGATATTTACCGACCGGGAAAATTCAGAGATCTCTGGTATTACTGGAAAGGCCGGCCTCTGGTTCACGTGAATCCCAACGTGATTTTAGCGGCTATGAAAGACGCGGACGCGTCTCTGGAAGATCGGCGGGATTGGGAAGAGATTTTGCGTTTCTTTACTTTCAGACCGGTTCAACCGAATTATGCGTTGGGGCCGGAGGCCGCCGACCAGTGGGGATGGTTGGAGGTTTTTCCGCAACATGGGTTCGTTCGGAAAAAAGACGGTTCCTTTGAGATGGCCGCGGCAGGCGTCGCGCAGAATTATTCCTGGAATGCGGAAGACGGGCGCGTTGGACTGGCCGCTATGAATGATCGGAACATTTTTGGAAGAGCTTACGTCGGTCCGGGTGAAGAAGAACTCCTACCGGGAGAAAAGTTACGTTTCGCGTCGGATAGAAACCCAAGGAAGAACGAGCCGGAGCGCTTTCTTTGGGGAGACAATTTTGCGCAACAGCTTGACCGTGCGCAGAAGCTGGATCCGGACTATCTTTTCGTGACGGGATGGAACGAATGGTCCGCGAATCTTTTTCCTTTGTGGATGGGGAAGAAAACGGCGTTTCCCGATCAGTATTCTCCAGAGTTCAGTCGCGATATCGAACCGTCTTCCGGAATTTTGAAGGATCATTTTTACTGGCAGTTTGTGGATGGAGTTCGGCGTTTTCGCGGCGTAAGACCGCAGCGCGCGGCGAATGAATCTCCTATTTATCGCGATCCGATACGGGATACTTTGCCGCGTGATTCATTCGGATACGGTCGGATTCCTCTTAAGGACGATACGGGAAGGAACGATATCGTGGAGTGTTTCGTAAAACATGATGAAGAACGTATTGTTTTTTCTGTTGAGTGCGCGGAAGAAATTAGTCCTTGTTCCGATTCATGCTGGATGAGACTTTTTATCTCCATTTCTCTTGAAGACGATTCGATTCCCAGTTGGAATCATTTTCAATTTGTCGTGAACCGTGTTTCGCCTACGAACGGAGAAGCTGTTCTGGAGAAATGTTCGGAGAACGGATGGAATTGGAGTGAAGTTTCCCGGGTTCCAATGACTCAAAACGGAAATCGACTTGAAATTTCAATTCCGAGAAAGAATCTGAATTTGGATGAAAAAAAGGTTAATCTATGGTTTAAATGGGCGGACAATACGTCTAAAAATGGAGTTGACGGCGAAATACTGGACTTTTTTAGACATGGAGACGCCGCTCCGGACGGGCGTTTCCTTTATCGTTATTTTGAACGGTAACGAATGAATTTTAAGCGGAGGAGAGAAAGGGTGAATTTCTTTTTTCTCTTCCGTTTAATTGTATTATTTCAGAAGTTGAGCGTCTGCGAACGCGACGTAGTCGGACAGTCCCCCTTCTTTGCCAAAATCGACGCGGATTGTTAATCGACGCGCATTCGCGACGTCGAGCGAAAGCGTTCTGGGAGTATCTTTTCCCGTGACGGTTTCATTAAAAATGATTTTGTCGTCCGCGGAGATTTTCACTTCTGCATTTCCGCCGGGACGAACGGAATCGTCGATTCCTAAAGTCGTTTGAAATTTTTTGAATTGAGCCGGTAGGCGAAAGCAAATTTCTGTGCACGAGGCGAGTTCAAGGCCTTTATTGAAAACTTTTCCTCCAAGTTGAATTTGAGGATTGGAGAATCCGCGATCAAATTTTGGCGCATAGAATTCTTTGGTCAGGTTCTGAACCGAGATATTTTCCGGATTAGTCGTTTGAAAATACGGCGTCCACTCTACGGATTCAGGTTTCAGAGAGGATAGTAAAGTTGTTCTGCCTTCCGTAAAGTCCAACATTTTGAAGGCAGAAAGCGCTAGTTCTGCTTTTTCGCCGTCGGTCGTCAGAATAGAAAGGCTTTTTTTATCGGGAATTAATTCG
>CAZWOV010000081.1:0-9711 GCA_964635645.1 uncultured Planctomycetaceae bacterium
GATTCCGGTTCTTATTCGTCCGAAGCGCCTCAATGGCTGCTTGATCTGGACCAGAAGGGCGCGCTCCCGACGCTGATTACCGCCGAAGATCTCGGAAACGCAAACGTTCCGGAAGCCCTGCGTTCGACCGAAGCCGCGGCAAACGAAGTTCCTGAAAAAAGCGCCGCGGCGCGAAACGAATCGGAGACGGCGACGCTCTACTACTCTGCGATTTCCCGCATTCTTCCGGAAATGCTCTTTACGGACGCGGAAAAAGCCGCCGGAAAAACAAGCGTTCTGGATCGAGTGTTTCTCCATCGGTTCCTGGGACTTCCGCTCTTTTTTCTGATGCTGTTCCTGATTTTCCAGCTTACCTTCACCATTGGCGAGTATCCAATGGGCTGGATTGAGGGTGGGGTTGAAGCGCTTTCAGAAAAAATCGGGAGTCTCTGGCCCGATGACTCCGCGAGCCTGTTAAAATCGCTTATTCTCGACGGTATCATCGGCGGAGTCGGAGGAGTAATCGTTTTTCTGCCGAACATTTTCTTCCTGTTTTTGGCAATTTCCCTCCTGGAAGATTCCGGATACATGTCGCGCGCGGCCGTCTTAATGGACCGTTTCATGGCTAAAATCGGTCTCCACGGAAAGAGCTTCATTCCCATGCTGGTAGGTTTCGGATGCAGCGTGCCCGGCGTCATGGCGACGCGAACGCTTGAAAACCGACGCGAAAGAATCGCCACCATATTTGTTCTGCCGTTGATGAGCTGCGGCGCCAGAATGCCGATTTACGCTTTACTGATTCCCGCTTTTTTCCCAACGGCATGGAATGGAACCGTCCTCTTTTCCATCTACTTTTTAGGTATCGTGCTGGCGTTGGTCCTGGCAAAAATCATGAGCCTGACGGTCCTGCGCGGCGAATCCATCCCATTCGTCATGGAACTTTCGCCCTGGCATATTCCAACGTTCCGCACCGTCGGTATCAAAACCCTTGAACGTTGCTGGATTTACCTGAAAAAGGCGGGAACCATCATTCTCGGAATCTCGATTCTGCTCTGGTGCCTGACCACCTTCCCGCAATTGCCTGAAGAAAAAGCTCAACAGTGCGATTCGGAAGAAGCCGCCGCGGAAATGGCCCTCGAATACAGCTGCGCCGGACGTATCGGCAAAACGATCGAGCCGGTTATGCAAACCATGGGAATGGACTGGAAAATCGGAACGGCATTCCTGGGCGCTTTCGCCGCGAAAGAAGTTTTCGTCGCGCAAATGGGAATCGTCTACCAGTGCGGCGACGTTGAAGAAGACGACTCGTCTCTTCGCGAAACAATGCAGAAAAATTACTCTCCGCTCGTCGGATACTGCCTGCTCATATTCGCGCTGGTATCCGCGCCCTGCATGGCGACCTTCGCGGTCGTCGTCCGTGAAGCCGGTTGGAATTGGGCTTTGGCGCAATGGTTTGGCCTGACCTTCCTTGCCTGGATTCTCTGCACGGGAGTCTATCAGATCGGAATCCATTGTTTTGGACTTTAACGCAATCGTCAAATCGGGCTGCGTCCGCCGCGCGGCCCAAATCGGAAATCCTTTTTGGAAAACAGAGTTTTGACGCCGTCCTAAACGGCGTCGATAAAAAAGAAAGGTTCAAAATGGTAGAGAATTTTATCGTCGCCGTAATTATTCTGTGCGCCGCGGCTTACGTTGCGAGAATTTTCTATCAGAGTTTCGCTCACGGCCAGTGCGCCTCGTGCAAATACTGCGCAATGAAAGACGTTTCCTGCGGCGTCGGCGCCGATTCCGGTTGCCGAACCTGCGCTCAAACGTCCAAAAACCGGAAGAATGAACCTTCCGTCTCCCACGCGGATGAAAATGATTCGGCGCCGCGCTCCTGTTGTTGCGGACGCCCTGATCAGGCAACCGGACATTGTGGAAAATGTTCCTGCCGGAATCGTTGCTCCGAGAACTGAAAACCCGTTTTTCAAAATGTTTCAATTCATCGGCTTTGCGAAAATCATAAGCAAGCCTGACCTTACTCTCCTGAAAGCCAGACCCCTGCCGTTACGTAATACCTTGAATGAATCGTTTCCTGCATTCCTGGAATTCGTGCGCTTCTCTCCTTAGGCGGGGTCCGGCTTTTTTTGTTTTTCTTTTTGCTTTCTCCGTATTTTTACCCCTTTTCTTTAAAAAGCGCAAATCCGCAAAATAAATCATTTGGAACCGTCGCCCGCCGCGCAAAACGGGCAAGCCCCAAAAACGGCGGAACCAGAACTTCCCGCAAAACCGAATCTTCGCGCAGAAACCAGAACTTACCCGCGGAAATCGAAACTTCTCGCGGAAACCAGAACTTACCCGCGGAAATCGAAACTTCTCGCGGAAACCAGAACTTACCCGCGGAAATCGAAACTTCTCGCGGAAACCAGAATTTACCCGCAGAAACCGAAACTTCTTCATCTCAAAATCAGTCCAACCAGAAGGCGCGGCGTTTTACCGCGGGCGCTTTTTATTGGCAAACAGACGGAACCCAAACGCCGGAAAAACACGCTTAAAGAAATATCTTTCCCTCAAAGAATGGGACTTTCAGAGAAAACTCGAGAAAAAATTTTCAAAAGTCCATACCGCAATCCCATCGTATCGAAAAAGGGAATACGACTTTACGTTACGCAGCGCACAAGCCGTATTCCCTGAAAAACGGTCGTTTAACCGTTATTTAACGGTTATTTAACGGTAGTTTTAGCCGTTTCAAGAGCTTCCGCAAGTTTGGACGCGTCTTTTCCGCCCGCTTGAGCGAAATCGGGCCGTCCGCCGCCGCCGCCCTGAATCAGTTTCGAAACGGAACGAATCCATTTTGCCGCGTCGAACCCATCGGCCAGCAGGTCGCGGCTCACCGAGGCCGCCAACGCAGCTTTTCCGCCGTCCATCCGACTGCCAAGCATGACCGCCAGACGCGGAACGTGACGCAAAAGCTGATCCGACGTTTCGCGCATTGCCTCAGGACCGCCAGGAATTTCCGCAACCAGAAGATTAAATCCGTCGCGTTCTTCAACCTGCTTCATCAGCTCTTCCAGACCGGGGCCGCCTTCTTTTTTGGCATCCGCCAGTTCTTTCCTGAGTTTTTTGATTTCCCGGTGCATCGCGTCGACTCGAGCGGGAAGCTCGTCAATCGACGAACGCATTTCCTGCGCCAGCTGGGTCAGAACCTGCTCGCGCTCCGCCATGTAGTCGAGAACCTTCATGCCCGTAATCGCGGTAATTCGACGGGTACCGGTTGAAACGCTTTCTTCCGAAAGGATTTTGAACGCTCCAATCTTCGCGATATTCGTGACGTGCGTCCCGCCGCAGAGTTCTTTGGAGGGTCCCATGGAAACGACGCGGACGTTATCCGGATACTTCTCGCCAAACAGCATCATCGCGCCGGTATGGCGGGCTTCTTCCAGCGGCATAATCTTTCCGCTGACCTCCGCCGCCTCCAGAATGCACTGGTTAACCTCTTTTCCGACCTTCAAAAGGACGTCGGAAGGAACCGCCTGAGGATGCGAGAAGTCGAAACGAAGCGTGTCTTCCGTCACCTTGGAACCGCGCTGCTGAGCATGGGCGCCGAGATGCTTTTGAAGAATCGCCTGAAGAAGGTGCGTCGCGGAGTGCGCGCGTTCAATGGAATGACGGCGTTTCGCGTCCACGCGGGCCGATGCAATCTGTCCGACGCGAATGGAACCGGATTTCAAACGCCCGATATGAATGAGCAGTCCGTTATTGTTCTGGGTATCCGTAACCTCAAACTCAAACGGTTCCGCTCCGGTCTTCTCCGCCGGAAGGACGGAAATCAGGAGCTTGCGTTCTTCCGGGGTGAGCGCCATCAACGGCGTATCGCCAAGATTGACGGAAAGCATGTCGCCGTTTGAAGAAATAATTCCCGTGTCGCCGATCTGACCGCCCATCTCGCCGTAAAACGGCGTATGGGCAAGAATCAGCATGACGTCTTTCTGACTCGCGGCTTCCGAACCGCGCGTCAGCGTGGAAACCGCCACGTTGTTGGAAATAATTCCCAAAACGACGGTTTTGTCAACGTTAAGGGTCTCGTATCCGACAAATTTTGAATTATGGATTTCCGATTTGAGAGCTTCAATCGGTCCGGATTTAAACAGCTCGACGCGGCGGCCGGCGCCGGATTCTTCGCCATGCTTACGCATCGCGTCTTTGTATCCGTCCCAGTCGAACGCAAAGTTGCGTTCCGCGGCAATCGTCTCGAAAAGCTCCGGCGGAAAACCGTACGTCGTGTACATTTCGGCGGCTTCGGCCCCGGTAATCTCGGTGCGGTTCTCGGACTTCATCTGATTGAAAAGACGTTCGATTTTTCCAAGTCCATTATCGACCGTAGTAAGGAAATTTGCTTCTTCACGGCGAATAACGTCCTGAACCTGTTCCTGCGTTTCAACCAGTTCCGGATAGGCGGCCTTCATCTGTTCCACAACGGCCGGAACCACTTTCCAGAGGAACGGCTCGGTAAGTCCCATGCGTCGGCCGTCGAGAACGCCGCGTCGGAGAAGACGCTTTACGACGTATTCTTCCTTATTGGCGCCCGGATAAACGTTCTCGTGAATGGCAAACGTGCAGGCGCGGACATGGTCGCAGATACGGCGCAGACGCCGGCCGTTTTCGTCCGTAGGAACATATTTCACGCCGCAGACTTCGCCGGCGGCTTCGACAATCGGACGCAGAATATCAATGTGATAGTTTGTCGTAGCCCCCTGAAGAGCGCTGGCGCAGCGCTCAAGCCCCATGCCCGTGTCGATATTTTTGCTCGGCAAAGGGGAAAGGTTGTTGAACAGGCCGTTTTCGTCAACGCCGGTCGGCGCGCCCTTACGTTCGAACTGGGTAAAAACAAGGTTCCAGATCTCAACTTCTCCCAGCGGCGTATGATAATAAATTTCACTGCACGGTCCGCAGACGCCGTCCGGCCCTTCGCTCGGAGCGCTGGCGGGCCAAAAGTTCTCGTCTTCATCCTTGCGCTCAATCTGGTTCTGCTCCAGCCCGATCTCGTCATGCCAGATATCGTACGCTTCCTGGTCCGTTTTGTAGACGGTAACGCTCAGGGTATCCTTTTTCAAATTAAGATAATTGGGGCTGGTAAGAAATTCCCACGCCCAGGAAATGGCTTCGCGTTTGAAGTAATCGCCGAAACTGAAATTTCCGAGCATTTCAAAAAACGTATGATGGTACGCCGTGCGCCCAACGTTGTCGATATCGCCGGTGCGGAGACACTTCTGGCACGTGGTTGCGCGGGTGAAATCCAGCTTGCATCTGCCCAGGAAATGATCCTTGAACTGATTCATCCCGGCAGGCGTAAAAAGAACCGACGGGTCCCATTTCGGCACAAGGACGTCGCTCGGACGGCGGACACAGCCTTTCGATTCGAAAAACGAAAGGTACATTTCACGAAGTTCATTGGTTTTCATGATTCGTTTCCTGAAATTCATTCTTTAGAAGACGGAAAAACAAAATAATATTTTTCTTATTATACCACATTTTAAAAAGAAAAACAGTACCCCTGCTGAAAAGGGGACGAATTTAATTCCCACCGCCGTTTCCCGTTAAATTTCGAAAAAAATTTTTTGATTCTGAAAAATCCAAAACTGGCGAAGACGGAAGAAAAGACGCAGGAAAAAAATTTAAAGCAAACAGAAACCCGGCGTACGCTCAATCCGTTTAACCTGCCGCGCGTTCAGTCCATTTGAAAAGGTGGGAAAAGAAAAAAGCCTCGCGCAGAACGCAAGGCCAATCAAATTCAATAGCAGCGGAGGGACTCGAACCCCCGGCAAGCGGATTATGACCCCGCTGCTCTACCAACTGAGCTACACTGCCAAATCTTTAAGAGCGTTGCCCTTAAGACGTTGCTAAATATAGCACATTTTGATTTTGTGTCAATGGGGTAGACGCGAATTTCTTCAAAATTTCTGAAAATTTTCTCCGCAGTCCCATTCAGAAAAGCGTTTTCAGCGTCCGCGCGCTTAAATTCTCAAAAATTTTCGCAAATTCATCTTTTTTAGCCCTTTTCTTATTTCCGGGACGTTGCCAAAAATTAAATTTCAGGTAAAATAGGAAAAAGTATTTTTATTTTATGAAAATTATTCACTCGCCTTAACGGAGGATATTCATGTCGCAGGATGAAAGCAAGGGTTTGCCGATGACGGCCAAATGGGACCCTGAAAAACTGCAAAAAGAAATCGAATCGCTGAACGAACTTGACCGCAGTCCGTTCTTTACGAAAATCGGCGGATACATCAAACGCTCGGGCCCGGGACTTCTTCAAAGCGCCATGACTCTGGGCGCGGGAAGCGCCGCGGCAAGCGTCGTGGCGGGCGCGTCCTTCGGCTACAAACTGCTCTGGGTTCAGCCGTTGGCCATGTTCCTCGGAGTCTGCATGCTCGCCGCTTTGAGTAAAGTGGTTCTTACCAAACAGGAAAAGCCGTACCAGGCGTTCCGCCGCGAGCTTGGTTTCTTCGGTCCCCTGCTCGTCTTTCTCTGGGCTCTCGGCACCATCTCCGCGTCCGTCATCTGGCACTTCCCGCAGTACGGTCTTGCCGCCGGCGCGGTGAAGGACCTCGTCATGGCCGCGACAAATCAGGAAACGCTTCAGGCGGGAACCGCCGCCTGCATCGCATGGGGCGCCGGTCTGGCAATCCTTCTGATTAATATTGTCACCGTGTGGAGCTACGGCGGAAGCCGCCTCGGAATTAAGCTCTACGAGAACTTTCTCCGGCTGGTCATTTTCCTCGTCATTATTTCCTTCGGTATCGTCGTCGTCTGCAATTTCAGCAAAATCGACTGGAACGCCATGATTCGCGGTTTCTGCGGTCTGGACGCGGCCCCGATTCTTAAGGATTCCAAAAATCTGATTCTCGTGCTCGGCATGCTCGGCGCCGCCGTCGGCATCAACATGACTTTCCTCTACCCCTACTCGCTTCTGGCCAAAGGCTGGGGACCGCACCACAAAACCCTGGCGAAATGGGATCTCGGCATGTCGATGTTCATCCCGTTCGTGCTGGTCACGTCGCTGATCATGGTCGCCATGACGGTCGGCGGAGTCTATTCCGGCGACATGCTCCGCGACGGCATGAAACCGCTGGAAGCCTCCATGGCGCTCGTCGATCTCATCGGACCGGCCGGTCGAATCATTTTTGACCTCGGTCTGATCGGAATGACCTGCGGCGCCATTTCCGCGCACATGGTCGTCTGCGGTTTTACGCTGCCTGAAATGTGCGGGTTCAAATACACCAAATGGACGTTCCGCCTCTGCGCCATGCTCCCCGCCGTCGGAATACTGGGAGTCATGATTCAGCTGCCCTTCTGGTTCCCCGTCTTCGCCAGCGCCATCTGCTTCACGATGCTTCCGGTCGCGTACCTGATCTTCTTCATCATGAGCAACAAAAAATCCTACCTCGGCGACGAAGTCGGAAAAGGCCCGCTCCACGCCGTCTTTAACCTGATCCTCGTCGTCGCGTTGCTGATCTCCGCTATCGGCGCCGTCATTGCCGTGAAAGACCGCGTGATCGGCGTAATCTGCAAAAGCAACAAACCCGCAGCCGCCGCTCCGGCTGAAAACGCCCCGGCCGAAAACGTTACGGCTGAAAACGCTGCGGCTGAAAACGCTGCGGCTGAAAACGCTGCGGCGACAGAATGACGATAATTTCCCAATTGGGAAAATCTTCACGTCCCGAAACCCGGAGAACGCCCGTTTTCCGGGTTTCGGAAAATTTCATCGGTATTTTCGAAATCTTTCGCGCCGTCCGGCAAAACGCGGGCGCCGCGTTCGGTTAAAATTTGCGGAACGCTCTCTTTTCTTCCGATATTTCCGCCGACAGGACTTGAAAAAATTTTTTTATGAGATATAATCGGAAGAAAGTTTTTTCGTGTCAATACTCTCCCAATCTTCCAATAAAGGATAAACCTATGGCTTCCCAGGTCTGGAATGTTCCGAATACCCTGACGGCGCTCCGTCTCGTCCTTTCCGTCGTTCTTTTTGCGATGATCGCTCTTGGCCCTCGGTTCATGATCCCGGCGCTTGTTTTGT
The DNA here is from genome assembly GCA_964635645.1 of uncultured Planctomycetaceae bacterium. GTDB lineage: Bacteria > Planctomycetota > Planctomycetia > Pirellulales > Thermoguttaceae > RGIG3701. Next base: position 8,039 of record CAZWOV010000081.1, read on the forward strand.
TCGTCGTCACCGCACTGACGGATTTCGTAGACGGTTGGTGGGCGCGAAAGTTCAACCAGTGCACCCAGCTTGGCAGAATCATGGATCCGTTTGCAGACAAAATTCTGATTTGCGGAACCTTTATTTTTCTTGCGGCCCGTCCCGAAATGCAGTCGGACTGGCGTTTATTTCAGCCGTGGATGGCGGTCGTCGTCATGGGACGCGAAATGCTCGTGACCGCGATTCGCGGATACATGGAACAGCACGGCGTTAACTTTGCCGCTAAATGGTCGGGAAAAATCAAGATGGGTTTTCAGTGCGTCGCGTGCGCTTCCGGTTGTCTCTATCTTTCCTACGCCTCGACTCCGGCGCCGGAATGGCTTTTCTGGACCGTCGCCGTCTCGGTCTGGGTCACGATTCTTTCCACCCTCCAATCGGGACTTGGTTACGTTCTGTGCGCCATTCGCATTAAAAAGCCGCGGTAATACTTTCATTTCAGCGCCGCATTCCGGAAATTCCGCTATTGAACGAAATTCCGCCGTTTTTTCCAAAATCCAGGAAAAGCGTCCGGCCCGATTGATTTTCAGCCAAGGAATCCCTTTCAAATAACTAAAAGCCCATGATTAAGGTTATGTTCGTCTGTCACGGAAATATCTGCCGTTCGCCAATGGCGGAATTTATTTTCAAGGACCTTGTTTCAAAAGCCGGATTGAGCGGCGAGTTTGAAATCGCCTCCAGCGCGACGAGTACGGAAGAAATCGGAAATCCGGTTTACCCTCCGGCGGCCCGGGAACTGGCCCGACACGGTTTGAAGTGTTCGGGAAAAACTTCCGTTCAACTCAAAACCTCCGATTACGAAAAGTACGATTGGCTCGTGATGATGGATTCATGGAATATCCGGAACGCCCAACGTTTCATTGGCGGCGATCCGCAAAAAAAAGTTCGCCGTCTCCTGGAATTTGCGGGACGAAACGAAGACGTGGCGGATCCATGGTACTCGAATCGTTTTGACGTCGCATACGCGGATATTCTCGAAGGCTGTCAGGCGTTTCTGGAGTTTCTGCTGAAACGCGCCGAATAAAGAGAACCGTTAAAATATCCCGTTTCCCGCCCGGAAACCGGGAGTGAAAAGCCGTTTTTTCAAGCCGTCAACGTTCAGGCGTCCGGTTGCTTCCGGCAATATTTTCACCCGGCGCATTCCGCCGCGCCTTTTGTTTTTTGAAAATGGAATCCGCAAAAACAAGCGGAAGAGCCGCCAGAAGACGCAGAAGAAAAGCAACGGAAAAGAAAACGGACGCAAACATCGGAACGCTTCGATAAGAATCAAAGATAAAGGCTCCGGCAACAAGTCCCAAAAAACCTCCGACGCCATTAAAAATACCGTAAACAGTCGCCCACGAAACTTCATTGCGCTCGGAAAATTCCAGCTGTATTTTCGGCAGAGCCGTATTAATCCCCACGTAGGACGACCAGACGACGGCCGCGCACAAAAGCAGCCACGGACTTGGATAAAATGTCGCCGCAATATAAAAAACCACGGCGAACGCAGTCAGCAACTGAGAAATTTTCATAACCGAAAGCGATCCTAACCGATCGATCAGTCTACCCGTCCAGAGAGCCAGACAAACCTGCGCCGAACGGGTTACCAACTGAAAACTTCCCATCAGCGCCGCAAACCGAACGCCGTCGCCGCA
>CAZWOV010000082.1:0-9656 GCA_964635645.1 uncultured Planctomycetaceae bacterium
GGTCCGTTGAAAGGAGCGTTGGCGGCGCTTCAGGATGGAACGGGAGATTGCGAGGAACTTTCTTCGCTTTTTATTGCGTTATGCCGCGCGAAGGGGATTCCCGCCAGAACCGTCTGGGTTCCCGAACACTGTTACGCGGAATTTTATCTTGAAGACGCCGAGGGAAAAGGTTTCTGGTTTCCCTGCCAGCCTGCAGGGGATAAGGCGTTTGGAGAGATGCCGTTTCAGTATGTGATTCTTCAGAAGGGCGACAGTTTCTCGTTTCCGGGAGACCGTAAAAAATATCGTTATCTTCCGCAGCAGATTACCGCGAAAGGTAAGGTGAAACCGTCGTATCAGATGATAGGCGAAATTGTTCACCCGGAGTGAATGAAGAGCGGCGAAGTTTTCAAAATAACTTTGCCGGTATTCGTCTGAGATTTTTCCTGATACGTCATTTTCTTTTTTCTTGAATTTGGCAGTTGAAAAATGGAAACGACTTCAGAAACGCTTTGCAAAACCCCTCTTCCGCCTAAAATCCTTGCGGTAATCGATATCGGAACGAATTCAATACGATGTCTGATCGGGGAGTCCTTTGAGGACGGCAAGATTGAAATTCTCGAGCAGCTTGAACGCGCGCTGCGTCTTGGTCGCGAGACGTTTCAGCGCGGCGGACTTTCCGCGCAGTCAATGAAAGCTGGAATTGATATTTTGCGGAGATTTCAGAAGGTTTTCATTCAATACGACGTTCAGCTGATTCGGATTGTTGCGACCGCGTCTATTCGCGAAGCGGCCAACGCCGATATTTTTATCGACCGGATTAAGATCGCGACGGGCCTGGACGTTGAGATTATTGATCCGTCGGAAGAGATTCATTTTGCGGTTACCGCGGTTCAGGATGAGCTTGGCGACGAGCTTCCCATGAACGGAAAAAATATTCTTCTGGTTAATGTCGGCGGAGGAAGTACGCTTCTCGCCGTTTTGAGAAACGGGGCCGTCGTGAATTCCCAAAGTCTGAATCTCGGCGGGATTCGGATGCGCGAAGTTCTGGCAAATCCGGACGATTTGCTGGAGAATAACGTTTCAATTCTTCGTCATGCGATTCGGGAGACTCTGACGTCGGCGGAAGCTTATTTTCCATTTCATGAAATCGATTACATTTTGGCGATGGGGGGAGAAATAGGGTTTGCCGCGCGGCAGATAGGAAGAAAACACGCGGTAGCGGACCTGAAAGATATTTCCTTCGAGGAAATGAACGATTTCGTGGATAAGTGCATCCAGATGGACATACCCATGCTTTGCCGGAAATTTGGGATAAAGTTTCAGATAGCAGAAATGGCGGTTCCTTCATTTCTCACCTATCAGGAGATCTTTAAGAGAACGCCGGCGATTAGTTCCTTTCAGGTTTCGTCCGTATCCATGCGTCATGGCGTTATGCGGGTTATGGCGCGGGAGGTCTGGGGTTTGGAAAATTCAAATTACCAGGAGGAAGTGCTGGATTCCGCCCGTTCGTTATCGGAAAAGTATCATGTGGACGCCGTTTCAGCCAGTCGGACGGAATTGCTTGCCGTTCGGATTTTCAACGAGATGCAGGTAGAGCACGGTCTTTCCGCGCGTCATCGTTTGCTTTTACGGGTAGCGGCGATACTTCAAAATTCAGGGCGATATGTGAATAATCGTTCTTTTCACAAACATTCGTTTTACCTGATTAACAATTCGGAGATATTTGGGCTTCGCCATTCTGAAACAGAGACGACGGCCTATGTCGCCCGGTACAGTTACCGATCGGGACCAAAAGTTTCGCATTCGAATTTCATGTCGCTTCCCCGTGAAACGCGCGTGGCCGTTAGTAAACTGGCGGCAATGCTTCGTATTGCGGACGCTTTGAATCACGGAACGTTTCCGGATCCGGATACGTTGCGGTTTGAGCGTCTGGGAGATGAATTAATTATTTTTCTTCCGCCGGACGATACGTTCCTTTTGAAAACGCGATCTCTCCAAACGCAGGGCCGTCTGTTTGAGGATATTTTTGGGATCAAGGTTCTTTTCCGTACCTGATTTGACGGTTTGACGCGGGAAACGTTTTCTGTTTGAAATTTACTTTGACCTTAATTTGGATTCAAAATGCCGAAAAAAACATTAATTAAAATTCGTCCGGATCTTTCTGAAAATTTTCTCGCGCGGGATCTGAGTTGGCTCGAATTTAATCAGCGGGTACTTCAGGAGGGCCTTAATGAAGAGATACCGTATGCGGAACGTTTAAGGTTTTTGGCCATCGCAAGTTCCAATCTGGACGAGTTTTTCAAAGTGCGGGTCGCGGGCGCTCTTCAGGTTCTGAGGAGTGAAAATTCTTCCAGAAAAGCAGGTCGTCAAACCCGAGAGCTGCTGAACGCGATTTCCAGGAAGGCTCATGAACAGGTAGAGCTTCAGTCTTCCGGAATTCGGAAAGCGCTTTCACGGTTGGACTCTTTTGGACTTTCCGTTATTCCTTCCAGTAAGCTGTCGGAGGCGGTTCATTCGTATTTACGCGGATATTTTGAGACGGAAATTCTGCCGATTCTGACTCCTCTGGCGGTCGAGGACATTGAGCCGATGCCTCTTTTGCCGGCGCTTCAACTTCACGTTGCGCTCTGGTTGCGCATTCCCAAAAGTATCGGTTATCTAAAGTCCAATACTTTGCCGGAGGGAAATTTTGGTAAAAAGAAAAAGGCCGCCTCGGATAAAAACGCGCGGATTTCAGGGATTTCAGAAAGAGTAAAAAAGCATACCCCGGATAATGCGTCGAAAAAAACGTCGGAAGGAGCGTCGGAAGAAATCTCGAAAAAAGCGTCGGAAGGAGTTTCGGAATCGACTATCGCCGCTTCAAAAACTCAAAAAAAACGTGGAAATTCAGTATGCCGTCAAGTGAAAAGCGCGGAGGAGGAGTTTGACGAAAAACTGGCGGTGATTCCGGTTCCCTCGCAACTTTCGCGGTTTGTGAAATACTTTGCTTCTTCCGAACGCACGGATTATGTCTTTTTGGAACAGGTAATAGCGGCCAACGCAGACCTTCTTTTTCCCGGTTGCGAGGTTTTGGCTCATTCCGTTTTCCGCGTTACGCGCGACGAAGACGTTTACGTTCACGGAGATTTGGCCAATTATGCGCAGGAAGTAGAAAATGCGGTTCTTTCGCGAAGATATCGCGAGGGCGTGCGTTTGGAAATTTCCGCTCGTTCAGACGAAAGGATCCGTAAAAAGCTGGCGGAACTTTTGAAATTGGAAGAACGCGATATTTACGATATCGATGCGCCTCTTGACGCGACGATTCTTTTTGAGCTGGCGGAAAATACGCGCCTTCAAGCCGCGCGTTATCCGGAATGGCCGGCGTTTGAACCGGCAGATTTGGCGGGCTGTCAGGATATTTACGAACGGATTGCGCAGCAGGACGTCATGCTTTACATGCCTTATGAAAAATTTACTCCCGTTGTGGAACTGCTTGAAAAAGCGGCGTCGGATCCGGACGTTTTGGCGATTAAGCAGACTCTTTACCGAACGAGCGGCGATTCTCCGATCGTTAAAGCGCTCATTAAGGCCGCGCGAAATGGTAAAGACGTCGCCGTTCTGGTTGAACTTCGGGCGCGATTTGACGAATCGCGTAATATCCGCTGGACGCAGCAGCTTGAGGACGCCGGATGTCACGTTATTTATGGAATTGCCGGACTTAAAACGCATGCGAAGGCGATGTTGATAATTCGTCGGGAAAAAGGGAGAATCGTGCGTTACGCACATCTTTCCACCGGCAACTATAACGACAAAACGGCGCGTCTTTATTCCGATATTGGTTTAATGACGTGCAATCCGGAGATAACCAGCGACGTCGCCGCGTTTTTTAATATTCTGACCGGCTACTCGGAAGCCGTCGGTTGGAAACGGCTTACGGTGGAACCGGTTCTTCTGAAGCGCCGTTTTATTGAATTGATTGAACGGGAGATAACTCTTTCGACTCCGGAACAACCCGGCTGCATTCGCGCGAAAGTGAATGCGCTTGAGGACAAAAACGTTATCGAAGCGCTTTATCGAGCCTCGCAGCATGGCGTGAAGATTCAACTGAACGTTCGCGGAATCTGCTGTTTGCGTCCGGGAGTTCCAGGCCTTTCTGAAAATATTGAGGTTTTTTCCATCATTGACCGATTTCTGGAACATTCAAGAATTTTCTTTTTTCAGAATGGCGGAAACAGCGAAGTCTATCTGGCCAGTTCAGACTGGATGACGCGTAATCTTGTTCATCGTTTGGAAATTCTTTTTCCGATTCTTGACCCGCATGTTCGCAAGAGAATTCTGCACTGTCTGGATCTTTATCTTTCGGATAATCAAAATTCTCATCAATTGCATTCCGACGGATCCTGGACAAAACGCAAGCCGGGAAGAAACCATCCCAAAATTCGTGCGCAGGAGATTCTTTATCATGAGGCGAAAGAAAATGCGTCTGAAAAAAAACAGGCGCCGCTTCAGTATGTTCCGCTTCAGCGTCCAGAGACCTGATCCGGACCAGAATCGTCCGGTAGTTTGGGATATTTGCGTTGGAGTTTTTGGGAAAGAGGTTCCTTTTGTTTTTTTGACGAGGTATTCATGGCCTATCGATATTTTTCTGCTGAAACGCTTCCTTCAGACGAATCCGCATATCCGGCGTCGGTTCTTCTTGCCGGAGAAGAGGCTCACCATTTAATTCATGTCATGAGGGTGAAAGCAGGGGTTCCTCTCATTCTTTTCGACGGTTCCGGAGCGGAATTTGATACGATTATTTCGTCTGTGAGAAAAAAAGATCTTACGGCGGAAATTCATACCCGAAGAATTGAAAATCGTGAATCGTCCCGCGGTACGGTTCTGGCCGTCGCTTTACCTAAAGGGGAGCGGCAACGGTGGCTGATCGAGAAACTGGTGGAATTAGGGGCGGCGGAGTTCATTCCGCTTGAATCGGAAAGATCTGTTGCTAAAGCCGGAGATTCCGCCGCCGCGCGGATGAATCGGGTCGTCGTCGAGGCGTCGAAACAGTGCGGGCGGAATACGTTCATGACGCTTCGTGAAACGAAAACGTCAAAAGAAATTTTTTCCAGGACGTTTACGGAAAATTCGGAAAATATGGAAACATTGAAAATCATCGCTCATCCTGGCGGCCGTCCTCTTGCAGAATTACTCGCGGCGCCTGAAAATCGGGGGAGAAAAGTTCTGGCGGCAATCGGTCCTGAAGGCGGTTTTTCAGAATCGGAAGTCGAGGACGCGCTAAATTCCGGCTGGCTGCCCGTCTCTTTGGGAAAACGAATTCTTCGTACGGAAACCGCCGCTATTCTGATTTGCGCAATTGCGACGGACTGAATAAAAAACGGGAAAGACGTTTTTTGCGCTCAAAAAACATTTTTCCCGCGATACGAAATTTGAGAATCGGATTTTAATTTCCTGATTTTAGGACCTTAATACCCTCTTTGGCGGATTGTGTTAGGAGTCATCCGAAATTCCCGTTTTATTGCGACGCAGAGATGGGAAACGCTTCTGAAACCCGACTGATTGGCGATATCCACCAGCTTCAGACGCGTGGTGAGCAGAAGTTCTTTTGCTTTATTGATTTGAACTTTTAGGATTTCCGTGTGCGGCGAAGAATTTAAATATCGTTGAAAACGGCGTTCAAGCGTTCGACGGGGCAATTGCGTTTCATTTACCAGGTCTTCAACGGTTAGCCCGGAACATGCGCGTTCTTTGATCAACTGAACGGCAAGCGCCAACGCGCTGTCCATGATCTCGCCATTGGCTAAACACACTTGTTCAACAGGAAGCAACATGAAATATCTCCGAATTCTCAGGGAAGTTAAATAAATATCGTTGAAAAAGCCGTAAACGACTAACGACCGACTCAATTTAACAGTTGCGAAAAAATAAGAAATCCGCCGTTTTTTTATGAAATACTGAGAAATTTCAAGACATTTTGCGTTTTGATTAAGCGGCGGAAAAGTTTTTCACGGATATTCGAAGAGCAATTACGAAAAGAGCAAAAGATTTAAAAAACGTTTGTTCAAAACTTTTGCTCTTTGGATAGCCGCCGAAAGGAAAAGACAATGAAAATCTTACGCCAGACGAAGAGCGTCGGGAAGGTTAATGGTTCCTTCGTAAAGCGCACGGCCGATAATAGCGGCGTCGAGGCCGGCGGCTTTCAATTGGCGAACGTCTTCAAGCGTCGTAACTCCGCCGGACGCTACGACGGGAACGTCGACGGCGTCTTTCATTTCTTTCATGGCGGGAACGTTTGAGCCTTTCATCATTCCGTCTGTCGCGATGTCCGTATAGACGATGGCGGCCATGGGGATCCCGTTAAATTGTTCCGCGAGTTCGATTGCTTTTGTCCGACTTGTTTCGAGCCATCCGTCGGTCGCGACAAATCCGTTTCGCGCGTCAATTCCCAAAACAAGACGATTGGGAAATTTTCGGCACATTTCGCTGAACCAGTCCGGTTGCCGAAGCGCCAGAGTGCCGATGACGAGACGGTTCAGGCCGAGATCAAGCAGGGAACGGATCGTTTCTTCGTTTCGAATCCCTCCGCCAAGTTCGCAGGGAACGCCGACTGTTTTGACGATAGCGCGAATTGCTTCAAGATTGGTTGGAGAACCGTCTTTTGCGCCGTCCAAATCAACCAGATGAAGAAATTTACCGCCAAGATCAACCCAGTGTTGGGCCATTTTTGCCGGCTCGTCTCCAAAAACTGTTTCCTGGGCGTAATCTCCCTGACGAAGGCGAACGCATTTTCCGCCACGCAAATCAATTGCCGGTAAAATCTGCACGAAATTATTCCTTTTAATTAAGATGAAATTTTGATAAACTACGAACCCGTTTGAAATAGACGGAATTTTGAGCCGAACGTCGCGGCGGCGTTCGGAGGGATTTTGATTCCGACCGGTCCAAATCTTTTTCATTATGGAGGAAAACAGGAAAATTTCAAGGCGGGGGGGCGTGTTTCATGTTGTTTTTTGCTGAAAGTCTGTTAAAATATTTTTCTTTTGGAAGATTTTGAGTATTTTAAGGCGTCTTTTGGCTTTTTCATCTGGACAGAATTAGGAAATTTGTTATGATGTGGGAAAATGGAAGAATAAGAAATCAAGACGAAAGACGAATATGGCCGATAGATTTCGTATGAATTTCACTTTCTTTTTTTCTCCATAATACGATTTTAATTTCCTGGTTCTGAATTACGGAAGGAATTTTTTATGAGTCAACGAACGTTAGTTCTTCTGAAGCCAGATTGTCTTGAACGCCGCTTGGCGGGGACTGTTCTGTCTCGTTTTGAGAGGAAAGGTTTTCGGATTATTGGGATGAAACTGACGTCGGTAACGCCTGAAATCGCGGCGCGGCATTACGCGGAACATGTTTCAAAGCCATTTTATCCAAATCTTTTGAAATATATTACGAGCGATCCAATTGTGGCGATCTGCCTTGAGGGGCGCGAGGTCGTTTCTGTTGTTCGTAAGATGGTTGGCGCCACCAAGGGCCATCTTGCGGAACCGGGTACGATTCGCGGCGATTTCTCTATCAGCGGTCAGAAAAATCTTGTTCATGCTTCGGATAGTCCGGAATCGGCCGAGCGCGAAATTGCTATTTTCTTTAGTCCGGAAGAACTGGTTGAATGGAAAACAAACGATTCGGATTATTTGCTTTCAGAGTCGGAAAAGGCGGATTAAGTCTTTGAGAAAATTTCAATAAATGGAGGGGACTGCTTTACGTATTGATCCCCTCCGTTTTTTTATCTACTCTTCCCGCGTGATGGTTGAGTAATTCAAATCCAGTTTTTGACAAAGATTCGCAACGGCAACGATAACGCCGAACGGAGCTTGAACGTCTCCGCGAATGACGACGGACGAATCTTTTTTCGGGTTGCTCCAGGCGTCGCGGAGGACTGTTTCTATTTCTTCTTCCGTCATTTTTTTGCCGGAGATAAAATATTCGCCCCGGCGCGTGACGTTTACGACCAGCGATTGCGGCGCGGACCAGATGGGAACGGCCTCGGACGCTTCCGGAAGCTGAACGTCCAGCGCTCGATCCTCTTCGTCGAATCTTGTTGCGACGAGGAAGAAGATCAGTAACAGAAAAACGACGTCGATCAGCGGCGTGATGCTTAAGCTGGCCAAAGCGTTTCCTTTTCGGATTTTAACCGCCATAGATCACCTGCTTTCCGTTTTTTGTCTGACGTAGGTTCGGTAATGATTCGGAGTAAACCGTACTTTTCCTTCCAATCCTTCCAGATATGAAATGAAATTGACGAGTTGACGGTCCATTCGATAGAAAAGTTTTTGAATTTTTCCTTCGTACCAGTGAGCAAGAATCGCGGCTGGAATTGCGACGATCAAGCCTGCGCATGTCGTTACGAGAGCAAGGTAAATTCCCTGCGAGAGCATTTCCGCTTTTTGGATTCCGGTAGTTGAAGCGGTGGCCATGAACGCTTGAATCATTCCTACTACCGTGCCGAGCAATCCTATCAAAGGCGTAACGGCGGCGGCCAGAACCAGAAAACGCACTCGGCAGTAGAGCCTGTTGGCTTCGTCTTCTTTTGCGTTCCGAATAGTTTCATTAACCTCGCTCATCGGGCGCCCGGCTTTGAAGAGGGCCGCCTGGATTACTTTTGCGAACGCGCTGCGATTTTTTTTGCACAGGGCGTAAATGGCCCGCGGATCTGCTTTCGCGGAGACTTGAACGTCTACGTTGTGACAGAGTTTTCGAGGCAGAACGGCCCCTTTGCGAAGTCCCCAGAAACGTTCAAAGCCGACGGCTAACACCAAAATCGACATAATTGAAATCGGGATCATTAACAGACCGCCGCTTTTAAATAGTTCGTAAAGCGAGAGAGGGGCGGAGTCCGTCGAGACGTTGGACGATTCCGCGTTTTCCTTTTCCTCGGCGCCTGAATTCGTGTTTTCCGCAACGTCATTTTTTTCTTCGGCGCCTGAATCCATGTTTTCCGCAACGTCGTTTTCCGCCGTATCGTCTTTCTTTTCGGCAACGGCGGGCGTTTCAGAAAAATCAGATGAAGACGATTGGTCCAACTGAACGTTTTCCGTATTCGGAAGATTTTCATCTGCGTTTGCGGATAAATGACGCGCTGAAAAATTCAATGTGAAAAGTCCAAACGCCGCCAATAGAAAGAACGGAATGAATGTTTTGCGTTTTTTCATTTTTTCACCCTGAAGGAAGGTTTTCAGAATTAAAATAAAATCCAGACCTGCGAAAAACTCTTTCAAAGAGGTCCGGAAATTAGGCGTTGTTTATGGAACAATCGCGTTAGGGATTCAGTTTTTTCATTTTTTTTCTGGCCAACTTGACTTTATCGCTTTTAGGGAAATTTTCAAGCAGTTCCCGATAGAGTTTCAGCGCTTTGTCGATTTTTTCCAGCGCCTCAAAACATTGCGCCGCCTCGAAAATCGCGTCTGCCTGAAGCTGGGCGTCTTCCACGCCGTAAATGATTTGGTAAAAGTTTTGAATCGCTTTTTCGTACTTTTTCTGCGTGAAGAGAATTTCTCCTTTTAGAAAAAGCGTTTTGGGAGTGAAAATGACGTCGTTTGCTTCGATAATCGTTTCGCAGTTGGCCAGCGACTCGTCGTGTCTGTTTAGTCTGAAAAGAGCCATGGCTATTTTGAACTGGATACGAATCAAGCCGGACGATT
>CAZWOV010000083.1:0-9545 GCA_964635645.1 uncultured Planctomycetaceae bacterium
ATTCACGCTTGAACGTAAAACGCTCTACATGCTTCAGACCCGTAACGCCAAACGCACCGGTTTCGCTCATGTCCGCACCGCCGTTGAAATGTGCGAAGAAGGTCTTATCGACAAGAAAACCGCTGTCAAACGCGTTCCGGCCAACGACGTTACTCAGCTTCTCCAGCCGATTTTCGCCGGCGCCGGTCTCAAAGGCATGACACCGATCGCCAAAGGCGTTAACGCCGGTCCGGGCGCCGCTACCGGTCAGATCTGCTTCCAGCCTGACGAAGCGGAAGCCTGGTGGCAGAAGGACAACAGCGCGAAGCTCGTCCTTGTTCGCCGTGAAACCACTCCGGAAGACCTTCGCGGTATGCAGGTCGCCCAGGGTATCCTCACCAGCTTCGGCGGCGCGGCTTCTCATGCCGCTCTCGTTTCCCGTCAGATGGGTAAAGCCTGCGTTTGCGGTTGCGACGGTATCGTCATTGATTACGCCGCCAAAACCATGACCGTTGGCGATCAGGTTTTCCATGAAGGCGACTGGATCTCCGTCGACGGTTTCACCGGTAACATTTATGCCGGACAGGTCCCGACTTCTCCGTCCGAAGTCCTTCAGGTTCTGCGCGACGGTACTCTGAAAGCGGAAGACGCTCCTCTGTATCAGCTCTACGCCAAACTCATGGGTTACGCCGATGAATTCAAGAAGCTGAAGATTCGCACGAACGCCGATAAACCAGATCAGGCTAAAACTGCCGTCGCTCTGGGCGCCGAAGGTATTGGTCTTACCCGTACGGAACATATGTTCTTCGATCATATCGACGAATTCCGCACCATGATTCTTGCCGACAATACGGCGGACCGTGAAAAAGCTCTCGCGACCCTGCTTCCGTTCCAGCAGGCCGACTTTGAAGGTCTCTTCACTGCAATGGACGGCAAATACGTTACCGTTCGTCTGCTTGACCCGCCGCTCCATGAGTTCCTTCCCCACGACCTGGCTGGTCAGCAGGAACTTGCGGAGAAAACGGGCATGACCGTTGAATTCATTCAGAATCGCGTTCATGAACTGGCTGAATCCAACCCGATGCTTGGTCACCGCGGTTGCCGTCTGGGAATCGTTTATCCGGAAATCACCAAAATGCAGGCTACGGCGATCATTCGCGCCGCTATCGCCTGTGCGAAGAAGGGTATTACCGTGAAACCGGAAATCATGATTCCGCTTGTCACGTGCCTGAACGAGTTTGCCAACCAGGAAGCGATCATCCGCGCCGCTTGCGACGCCGAACTGGCCGCCGCCGGCGTTGAAATCGCCTACATGGTCGGAACGATGATTGAAATTCCGCGCGCCGCGCTGAACGCCGGCGATATCGCGCAGAAGGCTGAATTCTTCTCCTTTGGTACGAACGACCTGACCCAGACCTGCCTGGGCATCAGCCGCGACGACTACGCTGGATTCATTAACGATTATCTTGAAAAAGAAATCTTCCCGAAAGACCCCTTCCAGGTCCTCGACCAGACTGGACCGGGCAAACTCATGAAGATTGCCGTCAAGGAAGGTCGCGAAACTCGCGCCAACCTCGAACTGGGTATCTGCGGCGAACACGGCGGCGAACCGTCCTCCGTCAAGTTCTGCCACAAGATCGGTCTTGACTACGTTTCCTGCTCGCCGTTGCGCGTTCCGGTTGCGAAGCTGGCCGCCGCTCAGGCCGCTTTGGAAGACTGAGTTTACGAGAAATCGTTGACTTAAAGAACTGAAAAAGCTCCCGGAGAAATCCGGGAGTTTTTTTGGGGAGAAATGATAAAGAGGGAACTGTTTTCCTGTTTTTTTTGAATATTTACAGAATGTTCAGAGTCGTCTTATCCCGTTTTTAGACCATATCGCCGAGGCATGGCGTTGTCTGGGACCGGAACTTCCGTGGTTTCATTGTTTAATGTGATAACCGAAATACTCTGGGTTGTTTTTCATATTCAGAGGACAGAAAATCTCAAAGACAATAAAAAAACTCTCTCATTTTTTGAGAGAGTTTTTTATTTGGAGAGAGGATTAAACTTCACCGATTAAAAACGAATAACCAGATCGGCGCCAACGGTTAACTGGTCGTCGGTTGTCCAGGCGTCGTATGTTTTCATACCGGCATATTCGAAATCGCTGAAATCATACCGAATTTCAGGCCGAATGGTCATCCATGGCAATGGAGTCCAGTTCGCTCCGAAAGTTACCGCAAAATAGTTTGCGGAGTCGTCGATAGCGGAGAATCCGTAACCGCCGTCGATAACGGTATTATCGCAGTCGCAGAACCATTCAACCCGAGCTCCGAGAGCAAGAGTATCGAATAACTGATAGTAAACGTAGTTGGTTAGTCCGAACCAGGCGCGGCCATGATTCATGCCGAAGGTTTCCATGCAGAAGTATTCGCGGTCGTCGTATCCGGCCGTAAATTCAATTGCATAGGGGAACTTCGGAGTAAATTTGAACTGAGCGTACGTATTTAAGACGAACGTCATGTCGGGTTCTCCGTAGGTCTCAAATTGATAAGACGGAGCGCTTTGATCGCCGAACATGGTTGAGACGCCAAAGGTGAAGAACCCGTCGCGGCTTTTGAACTTGAGTCCAAGAACGCCGGAGAAATTGTCGTTTTCCGTATCGAATGCGTTCCATTCATTCACTGCGCCGTAAATGAATTCCCAATAATTGTTGATATTTGTGGACCCCATAACGCCGGTCATGGAGGTTGGCATTCCATAAATTCTGGCGTATGAATGAGAGTAGAAGAAATTTTTCGTACTTTCAAGAGATTCGTATCCCATAACGGAATTGAAATGTCCGATTTTGAGATCCACGCCGCCGAAAATAGGCGCGTAAACTTCGCCGTAGATTTGCGGCATAGCGAAACCATACTCGTCTCTTCCGGCTCGATAGCGGGCGTCGTCTCCCCACGCATTCCAGTGCGGTTGGTTTATCTGAGTATTTTCAAGACCGGCGGAAGCCATGTAGTAATAGTCCGTGCCGAACATGAAATCAACTTGGCCGCCAACAGAGAGTCGGTCGCTTTTTTCGACTTTTCTTCCCAGAGAGAGATAGAGCTGGTTCATCTGATAACCGTCTCTGTCGCATGTTCCCATAGGCGAACGATAGTCGCTGTCCGCGTTACTGTACGAGAGTCCCTGGGAAATATGACCGTCAATAAAGAAAGAACCTGGCCCTAGGACACCCGATCCCCATCTTGCGCCGGGCGAAGAGTTGAGCCGATGCAGGAATAACCCGTCGGGTACTTCTGGTTCGCAGTCGTACCGAACGGGCGCCTGGCTCCCTTCAATAGGAACCTGCGCAACGGCGCTTTCCTGGAAATTCAGGTTATTCCAGGTTTCAGCGCTCTGCTGTGCATACGACTGCAGACATGCAGCGGCAGACAGAAGAGCGCAGATTCCTTTCAGAACCGTCTTCCATTGAAACGTTAACTTTTTCATGACTGATTCCTTTAGTCATTGAAATGAAAAAAGTGTGTGAATATCCAGTTCAGTTGAGGTATCGGTTGTGAACATTTGTTTGGTTGAGACAATTTTCCCTGTTTTGCTGGTTTTGTTGAAAGTTTCGAGGCGGTTTTAGCGTGGAATAATGATTAAATTAAAATTTTCCACGATGCAGAATCTTTTTAACGATAAATTTCGTATTAAGAAAATAAAGCGTATTTTTTGCTTTTTACAGGAAGTTTTTGTCGAGGATTTTTTTGAATCTGGTTGAAGGTTCGACGTCCGAAAGAAAAATAGTTAAACGTATAAAAATCCGTTATAATCCGAAAAAAATGCTGTATATAAATGAAGATTATGACGAATAAATGAGAAGAGCGTGTTTCTAGATCCGGAGTGTAGACTTTTTTAAGTGTCTGAATATCCCGTTCTCTCCGGCGTCTGGAAAAATAAAGACAAGGATCAAATAGTTATTATTTTGATTTTCGTGCTGTTTCGTATGGGGCATGCTGAAGAATCCGCAAGTTTGGGAAACGACTTCAGTAAAGTTTGTATCCGGGGCGTTCAGAGTCAAAGAATGCGTTCCTAATTTTGGCTAATCCCGCAAAAGTGAATAATTATGAGAAAGAATTCAGAATCAAAGCGTTTTCATAGATCTGGTTTAGTTGGCAGAAAACAGCGCATGACTGTGAACCGTCAGCCTCGTAAGCCACAGTTGGAGGCTCTTGAAGCCCGTCAGATGCTTTCCGCCGTTTCGATGACTGCAGCGGCCTCTGATATTCAGTCTGAAGTTTTCTATGTAACTTTGAACAATGCGAACAACGCCCAGGACGTTTCCATGCAGTATGTCGCGATGCATGTGCAGGGGAATGGGATAGAGGCTGAAAACATTACGGTTAGAGACGGCGCAGGAAGAGCGTTGGCGGTTTTAAATTCCTGGGAAAACGACGGCGTAACCGCTCTCCTGTTCCGAATGGGAATGGGTACGGATTATACCGTAACCGTTTCCGGCGCCAGCGCCGACAATCCTGTTTCCGTTCTATTCACTACGCCGGGGGATAGTATCGACGGCGACGGGACAATCTGTTCGACCGAGTATTATACCGCATACGGTAATGTTCTGAAGGGGCAGGGGATGAACCAGCGCGCCGCGGCAATGTTCAAGGCGCAGTATGGGATTGACGTAAACCAGCTTCAGAACAATGGTTTATTGGATTTGGATCACGACGGAAAACTTAGTCTGGATGAATTTGAGAAACTTGTCAAAACTCCTTACGACGCGAATATCAAAATTACCCAGGATATTACCGTTAAACCCGAGATTGAAAATATTCGGGTTAACGGCGCAGACGTTACGGTTTCCGATTCGGAAAACAATCGGTTTGTTGTGAATCAGTCGGGCGGAGAAGTCGTAATTGAAGGACGGATTCCAGCGGATGGAAACAGAACGATTCAGGGAAAAATCAGCTATACGGACGAGAGCGGGGAACGGCAGAGCTTTACGCTTAACGACATGCTCCAGGACGACCAGGAAAAAGGTTATCGGGTTAAGGCGGACGGCAGTTTTGTTTTGACGCTTCAGGGCGTTGGGGACAACACGGAGATTGAGTTGGAAATTTCCTACGACGGCGCGGAAAACAGCCAAAACCGCTTTACGATTCTGCTTGATACGAAGGCTCCGTCTCTTGTTCCCGCCGACATGAAGCTTACCTCTCCCGTTCAGAATGAAATTTTTACGACGGACAGTAAACCGAATTGGACAATTATTTCAGAGACCGTTACGGAAGAAGTCTGGGGGCGGATTATTGCGGAAGCGGATGATTCGGGGATATTTCTTACCGTCAAGCGCGGCGACGACGTTATTCACAGCGTTCAGCTTACGGCCAGAATGTTGAATGCGGGTAAAAAGAATGACGCGGATGGAAACGTCTGGTTTGAATATGAAGTGGAACAGCCGACAGTTTTGGCGGATGGACGTTATGTTTTCTCGGCTGTAATCAGCGATTTTATTGGAAATGAATGTTCGGTTAAATCGCCGGAGATTGTTATCGATATGCAGGCTCCGACTGTTTCGAGCGATTTCGTTGGAAATTACGATAATAATACGAAATTTAAAACGGACCGAACGGAGGCCGTGATTAAAATGACTGTCGAGGACGCGAACCAGGTTGAATATCTGGCTACGCTCAATGGCAGGGACGCGGCGGCGAACGTTGTTGGAAACGATTACAGTTTTATTCTGAACGAGCTTCAGTACGGCGAAAATACCTTTGTTTTTACCGCTACGGACAAGGCCGGTAATAAAACGACGCGGGAATATGTCTTTATCTTTAATAAGGCTCCGAACATAACGGAAGCGGGAAAAGCCGAAAACGGCAAAGATCGATATCTCCAGGTTACGGAAAACAACCGTCTGGAACTGAATTTCAAAGATTTGTTTGCCGAAGGGGACGGATCGTCCGTTGGCAAAGACGGAATTGTCGTTGATTTTGACGAGAACGCCGCTTCATGTACGGTTAGCGAAGACGGAACGATTGCGATTATTTTCGATAAGGATTTTGGTTCCCAGACGATTCTTGCGACGGACGTGACGATCTCCTATGTGGATGAATATGGAGATCGCGCCGACGGCAGTATTGAATTTCGCGCGACTGCGACCAACGACGCGAACGCTCCGGAGATTTCCTTTGTTAATAAGGACGAATTTTACGGTCTCTTTAATTTGGACGAACTGATTCTTGGAGCGGAGTCGCGGATAAAGCTTCAACTTTCCGACAATACCATTACGGAAACGGGAACGGTCGATTTGATTAATTGCGACAATACGAAGGTTGTCGTCAAGGTTAACGGCGTTGCGAAGGACGTGAACTGCGGTGGCCTTTTCAGCGCGGAAAGCAATTTTACGGCGGAGATTTCCTGCGCGGAACTGGAACTTCAGGACGGCGATATCGTTGAGATTTTCTATCGGACAGAAGACGTATTTGGGAATATTCGCGAAGAGAGTTCGCTTGCCGTTCTCCAGGTTGACGCGTCAATCAAGGGGGAGCCGACGTTGGTTCCGAGCGTCGCGTCGCCTTCCGGTGAAACTCCGTCTCTGAACGTTGGCATGAATTGGACCGACGCGGCCGACTCCGAGGATCTTAAGGTTGAAATTACCTATACCGCGCGGCTGGCCGACGGCTCCAGCGCCGAGGGAACGTTTGCGGTCGCTCAGATTCTGCGAAAAGACGTCGATTCGATTGACTTTACCCGGGCGGAAGCGTTGCCAGACGGCGCGTACGCGTTTACCGTAACGGTTACGGATAACGCCGGGAACGTGAAACAGGTTTCGATCGAGAATTATGTTATTGATACGGCGGCTCCCGAAATCTCGATTGAAGGCGAATTCATTACCGCTCCTGAAGGTTCGTTCGACTACTACACGAATTCCGGCAAGATTAAATTTACCGCTTCCGATAATGGAAACGGTTCCGGCGTGAAGGGTATTTCTCTAAACGGCGCAGCGATTGAATTGGTTGCGGAGAAAACCGTGGATCTGGTTTACGGCAAGAATACTTTTACCGTGGTTGTTGAAGATAACGCCGGCAACAGAACGACGGAAGTTTTTGACGTCTATTTTAATGCGAAACCCGTGTTGAAATCCGGAGTGGAAACCGATCTTACGCTGAGTACCGGCTCTCTGGAAGATGGAAAAATCCAATTGGATATTGCCGATTTCATTGATGATGAAGCGATTGACAGTATCGTTGCCGATAATATTCAGGTTATCGCAAAGAACGGTTTGAGCGCGGCTGTTTCTGATGCGCAGATTGAAGGAAACATGCTCGTTCTGACAATGAACGGCATTGAAGCCGGTACGGATCTTGGAAATATTGTTTCTCTTATCGTCAGAGATGAGTTTGGCGAAACGGTTGCGCTTGAACTGGATATTCGATATACCTTTGATAATAAAGCTCCTGAAATCACGGAAGCCAGCTTTAAAACAGATTTCCCGAACACGAATTTTGAAAAAGCCGAAAACGGTTTTTACTCCAACTCTTCAAACGTTAAGTTTACTACGCGGATTACGGATGAGACTTCAATCGTTTCCTGCGGTTGGAAACTCATTGATTCCAACGGTAACGTTATTGATAGCGGCGTTACGGAAGAAGTTTCGATTGATAAAGTCCTGACGGACGGAGAATACAGACTGGTTTCCTGGGGCGACGACGGCGTGAATCCGGCGACGACCGAGGATAATCCGAGCAGTTCATGGACGTTTACCGTCGATACGGTCAAGCCTGTTGCCGACGCCGACTTCGCAATCTCCGTTTCTGACCCGGAACGCGGTAATACCGTCGTCATTTCCGCGGTTGGGAAAATCAACGATGCGAGCGACGTATGGTTTATTCTCTACGACGGAGAAAATCAGGTTCGCGTTGTTAAATTGAATTCGGACGGAACGATTCCGGAAATTATGCTTGACACTCTGTCCGAAGGCGAACACGCTTTCGCATGGAACGCCGTAGACTCCGCCGGTAATTCATACGCGGACGTTGCGCAGAACATTGCCTCCGTAACGATTAATACGGCTCCCTACGACGTCGTGGTTAAGGCTGAAAAAACGGAAATTTTCGTTGGTTTCGGCAAAGACGAAAACGCCGGATTTACCGTGACTTTCAGCGACAACGGCGCGGAATCCGACTGTACGGTCTATTATTCCATGAACGGAGGCGAATGGGTCGAATATTCGGAGGCGAATGGAGTTGCGGGCCTGCTCTACGGAGAAAATACGTTCCGGTTTAAGGTCGTTGACAGCGATGGAAACGAAACTGTTTGGGGAACGGAAGACGGCTCGGAACCTGATTTCATTACCGTCGTCTACGATCATATTCCCGCGTTGACGGAAAATACTCTTTCTGCCCGGGAATTTACCTGCGACCCGCAGGCTGGAACTTTCCGTATCGTCTATTCGAAAGCTGAAATAGAGGGATTGTTTAAGGATCAGGACGCGGGAGACGTTCTTACGTATTCCTTCCAGTTTGCAACGGAAATAGAAGGGGTGAAATACGACGGCGTTTCAACTGCGGACGGATACACGTTAACTTTTACCGTTACGTCTGAAGCCTGGGAAACGATTAAGGCGCTCCATGACGTCGGCTCCATTACCGTTACGGCTTCGGATTCCTTCAAGCAGACCGCCGTTTCGGCGTCGGCTGTTATTTCCAAGGCTAATTTAGCTCCGGAACAGATTGGAAACGAAACGTTCAAAACTATCCAGACGTTGGAATCGCCGACCTATACGATGGATTTGAGCGATTATTTTGCCGACCCGGAAAACGATGATTGGAGTATCGTCGAAGTGGTTGCGGAAAACGGAAGCTGCGCGGTTGACGGCAAGAACGTTACCTGGACGCCTTCTTCCGGAAAGTATGGAAACATGACCTTCTCCGTCAAGGTTCGGGACGCCGACGGCGCTGAATTTACCGGTACGGTTAATCTTCTGGTTGAATGGGCCGGAGTTACCTCCGTTTCCGCGGAAGCGCTTACGCTGAATGAAAATGCGGAAGGCGTCAAAAACGTCGTTATTTCGATTGGAAACGCTTTTAATCCCGACGACGCCTGGGGCGGATACGTTGCTGAAACGGAATACTCCGTCTCGGTGAAAGAAGAAACTGTCCATGGATACGTCGTTCACGATTCCGGACGTACTGCGTGCGGCAGTCTCTTTGACGGAAACGTTTCGATTAAGGACGGCGTTATTTCTTTCGAACTGGCCGAAAACGCGTATGGCGCAGCCGTTCTGGCTTTCTCTGTCAACGGCGTTGACGGAGTCGTCAATCTGACCGTTAATAACGTATCGTGTCAGCCGAACGCGCCGATTCAGGAGGGAGAATATCCGCTCTCCGAAGGTCGGGTTTCGTATGAAATTCTTGACAAATGCGATACGGGAGAAGATTCTGGTAATTTGGAGCTTTCTATTCCGACTTCGTCGATTGCGGTTGAGCATGACGGGAAAACCTACTGTTTTGACGCGAAAGTCGAGAATGGACGGATCGTTTTGACTCGCAGTTCGATTTCAGGTATTGCCGAACCGACCGACGCGGACTGGGAAGCTCTCG
>CAZWOV010000084.1:0-9533 GCA_964635645.1 uncultured Planctomycetaceae bacterium
ATTTTTTCTTTTGGATATTCCATTCTTTACGGTCGAGCGTGTTTCCTGAATTCCAGTCGCGAATTTCACAGACCAGTTTTCCAGGAACGACGGTCAAAAGAAGAAAATTGTCGATACTTTCAAAAAATTTCCCATGTCGATCCGGATAGCGATCGCCGCGTCCGTAATGAGACGTATTGAAGTACGTCATGCCGTCCGGCGTTTCCGCGCGTTCCGCGTAGTGGCCGAAACCGGCGATCATGAGCGTTCCGCGGGCGAACATTTTATGCCATGCGCCGTTTTCCTTATTTCGGACCCCGGAACAGTTGGCGTTCTGGAAAGTCACGAAAAAGGACGCGTCGCATTGACTGCTGATCTGGTCGAACCATTGAAACTGCTCGGAATCCTTTTGCCATGGATGGCAGGTTTCAAGGGAAGTTGCGAAGTCGTTCAGGTGGTTCAGGTCCAGCGCCGCAATTCGGAGCGAAAGAGGCTGCCAGTCGATAAACCAGCGCCAGTGGTCGCGAGTTTCGCCGGGAAGATCAAAAAAATGGCAATAGGAGGTTCCCTGCGTGTCATAGGAAAGCGAAGGCCCCGGAATTCTTTTACCGCGAGGAGCGATTTCACGATCGTGATTTCCCAACGCCGTCATGAGAATTGTTGAAGCAAAGAGTTGCCGGTTGTTTTCAATCAGCTTCAGAAAAGGTTTCTGATTGAATTTTGCCTGCTCCTTGGACAGCCCTTTTTCCCAAAGACAGGGAACGATATCGCCCGTTAAAAGAACGATGTGCGGATTCTGTCGGATTACGCTTTCCGCAATAGATTTCTGGTGAATGTTGCCGACGAACGCCAAACGCAGTTCCTGGGTGGAGAGGGTTTTGAATGAATGAACCGCGGAACGAAAACATTTTCCGTCTTTCGTAATTGTTTCCACTCGGTAAAAGCAGAGGGAATCGGCCCCGATTTTCTCCATAACCGGTATGCGAACGTGATGAATTCCGGGAAATTGCCTATCGGATGTTGAGGATGAAACTTTTTCGGCGCAATTTTCGTCTTTCCCGAAATAAACGTAGTCCGTTCCGTCTTCAGACGTTTTCCAGGAAATGGAAACCGTTTGACTGTTCTCCTGGTCAATCGATATCCAGAGAAGTTCGACGGATTCCGCGGCTCGGAGGGAATGATTAAAGGAAATGCAGACTGCAATCAGAAAAAAAACGGGTAAGCGTTTGAAAAAAAGCATATTCGCATCCTTTCTTTAAGGGCGTTCCGTCGTTTGAAAAATCCGTTGAGAAAAACTAATTTCTCAATCGACAATTACGCATAGAAAACCGCGTTCTCTCAATATACCGCAGAATTTATGAAAAATCAAGAGTTCAGAATCGCAAAAAGGAAAATATTCCATTGAAAAAGCCGCGTTTATGAAAACCGACTCTTCAATTGTTTGCGCATTCGGTTTCATTCAAAAGAACCAGGCGCCGCCTCTTTGGGAAATATGAAGAGGCCGGGAACCCGCTTCCGCGTTCGACGCGCGATTCCGCAAAATATCCGACGGCGTTTCGCCTCGTGTCCGAAAGTGTTTTTTACTGGAATATCCGCATACTATGACCGGCTCTTTTTTCCGGCGTATGAAACGTAAAGGAAAAAACTGCGTTTATTCGGACGTTTCGCGTCTAAAAATCTTTTGTCGTTTGATTTTCGTCCGTCGTCCCCGTTTTTTTAGCCTGGTACGTTTTTTCAAAGCCGGGAGACGGGGAATTTACTTTCCGCAGTAGTCGATAGCCCGCGCAATTTCACTTTTGAGGTCCGGGCGGCGAATAATTCGGTCAACGTACCCGTGTTGAAGTAAAAATTCGCTGGTCTGGAATCCTTCCGGCAACTCAAGCTGAACGGTAGATTTGATAGTTCTTGGCCCGGCAAAACCGATCAGGGCTTTGGGTTCCGCAAAAGTGACGTCTCCCAGGGAGGCGAAACTCGCGGCGACTCCGCCCATCGTCGGATTCGTAAGTACGGAAATAAAAAGTTCGCCGGCAGAATCATGACGAGCCAAAGCGGCGGAGATTTTCGCCATCTGCATAAGGGAAACAATTCCTTCCTGCATACGGGCGCCGCCTCCGGTTCCGCTGACGATGATGACAGGAAGATGTTTTTCTGTTCCGCGTTCAACTGCTCTTGTGAGTTTTTCGCCAACGACGCTTCCCATGCTCCCCATCATGAAATTACTGTCGGTAACGGCAACGACGACGC
Source organism: uncultured Planctomycetaceae bacterium (assembly GCA_964635645.1). Lineage (GTDB taxonomy): Bacteria > Planctomycetota > Planctomycetia > Pirellulales > Thermoguttaceae > RGIG3701. The sequence continues at coordinate 2,224 of CAZWOV010000084.1, forward strand.
GGCGCGCCCGAATCATTCCAGTTCCGGTAATAACGGCGTCTTTAAGCTGATTACGTTTCTGTTCCGCTTCCAGACGTTCCGCATAGGATTTTTTGTCCACAAAGTGCAGAAAGTCGGTTGAGCGCATATCGGCGTCCCATTCTTCAAACGTTCCGTCGTCAATCAGTTGCGCAATTCGCGTTCGAGCTGAAATCGACCAGTGGTAATCGCATTTCGGACAGATTCCCTGATTTTCATCAATTTCTTTCCGAAAAACGGTCTCCTGGCATCCGGGACAACGAACCCAAAGTCCTTCCGGAACCCCTCGTTTCGGACGGTTTGTCTGCTGTTGCCATAGAGTCAAATTGGAATCGGATTCAGCCATGCTTTTCCCCTGTTGATTTAACAAATAAAAAATTCTGCTATCTTCCATTATAGTCGTTTTCCCAGAAAAATCAAGCGGGGGAGAATGGAATTTCAAGTGATTTAAGAAATGTTTTGACTTCGTGGAAGAGGGAAATGTTAAAATCTTCAAAATCGGAATATCGAATAAATTTTAATAGAAACGTTGAATTGGGATTGGTTTTCAGATACGACGAAATGTCTGGAGGCAACGGGACGAACGAGGCGAACTGTGCGAAGCGCGATAGTCGGGCGGCGGAATATTGAGAAAATATGAAACATGAAATCGCTCCGATTGCAGATATTTCAGCATGGAATAGAAATTTGGACGTTAAAATGGTTGCCCGTTTCAAATTCGTTGGATTTCGAGTCGGATTTTGTTTTCGAATCAGATTCTTTCGAGCGTATCCGCTAATCGTTCAAATCTTTCAACCAGTCGGGAAGAGCATTTGACGGGATGGTATTGGAGGAAAATGTAGTTGAGCCACCGGATAGCCGTCGTGAGAACCGAACTTTTTCTGAAAACCTGGATTGCCGTTAATTCGTCGGCGGAAAGCGGGCGGACGGATTGGTAAGCGTTTAATCCGAGAAGCCATTGTTTGGAACGGGATTCCGTCAGTGCGCAAAGCATTTTTGCGACGTCTGTCGCCACGTTATCGACGCAGACGGAGCCGAAATCGATGAATCCGTTAAATCGATTTTTCTCAAAAAAGAGATGCGCCGGATGAATATCGTGAAGGCATGGCTGAAGCGAGAAGGATTTGTTCGTCATGCCTACGACCTGGGCGAGAATCGGGCGGCGCAGGGAACGGATGATTGGAAGCATCCGCAACGCGACTTTTTGAAGACGGGCCTGAACGCGAACGGTCGTTGGATAGGAAATCGCGACGGTGTTTCCCATTTGCCACCCTTCCGCGTCGGCAGGACCGTCGGAATCGGAAAGGTCCGAAATGAAAAGAACTTTCTGTTCTTCTGGATTTTTGGAGGAATGCTCTTCTTTATGGAAAGGAGACGGAAAAAGATCCGCGTAAAGGTTTTCGCTGTTTAAAGACGGCGTCGTTTCACAGAAACCTGAACCGTAAACGGAATTCGAGATTTTTGCGAGTTGCGAATCCGTCCATCGAAGAAGGAACTTTTCATGTTCAAGAAAAGCCTGCGACGGACCGGCGTTATTGGGGAGAGGAAAGGACTTCGTTGCGAGATGAAATTCCGCCAGGGCGGTCATGGCGTTAATCAGACGGGCGGAGGAAGGCCGCTGTCGGAAGTCGGCGTTTCCGCTCATCCATGGTTCAAGTTGCCAGAAGTATTCGTCGTCGGAGACGTAACTCATTCCGTCGATGGTGTTTACGGGCATTGGGAATTTCACGAATCCTTCTTCCTGCGCGAACCATTGAACCGCGTGAATGAATTGGAGCCGTTCCAGGGTAGGATATTTTGGCGCCCATCGACGAAGGCAAAAAGAACTGTTTCGCCCGTGGATTTTCCAAAAAGCCGCCCCGCTGTACCCGCCGGCGCTTCCCAGGGATTCTGTGCCGTAAGCGACGAGATCGTCGTGATAATTGCACAAAATATCGAGATGACGTCGGAGTTTACTCATTAGGAATACTTTCTTTCAGAACGAATACGTTCTGGTTAAATTTCATGAGTTAAAGGAATTGCAAGCAGGGGAAGTCTTTGAATTAAAGTACTTTCAGCGTGTTTAAGGCTTCGGTATTTTACGATTTGAAGTCTCTCCTGAATACGTATTTTATCGTCGTTTTTAGGGAAAAATCTTTTGTGTAGGATTCGTGTTGCCAAAATTTCATTTAATCGGTAGATTTTATCAATTCCAGCAAAACAGGCGAATAATTTTTTTATTTTTCTTCTTTTTTCTCTAAATCTTTCAAAAGAATTTCCCTTTGAAACGTTTCGTTTTTTCGTTGGATTGTGAGTTTAAGTACGTCGCCCTCAAAATAACGAGCCGTTTCCCTGCGAAAATCGGCGCCCGTTGAAACCGGCGTTTCGTTTACGCGAGTAATTCGATCTCCAACGAGAATTTCCGCTTTTGCCGCGGGCGAATTGTCGGCGACATGCAAAACTACGGGGTCTGCAAGAAATGCCGACGGATTCGTGAAAATGATTCCGATTTTGGGAGCGGGGCGCAAATCCGATTCGTTTTTCATTCGTGGAAGCAGGGCGAAAAGGTCTTCCAGCGGAATGGCAAATCCAACGCCCGAGTCGTACAGTTCGGAACCGGTCATGATTTTGTTTTCTCCCATTCCAAACGGCGTGAGGATTCCGATAACGTTGCCGTCGAGATCCACGACCGGACCTCCGTAATTATTGGGAGAAATGTGAGCGTTGATTTGAACCGCGGTTCCGCGTTGACGATTTTTACCGCCGACGACGCCAATAGAGACGTCGGGAATTTCCGGATTTACGACTCTTCCAAAGGCGGCGATCTTTTGGCCGACGCGAAGGTCCCGGATACTGGCGGCGGAAGGAATTGGCAGGATATTCTGCGTTTTCGAATCGTTTTGGGGAAGATCGATTTTTAAAAGCGATATTTTGCGGACCCAATCGGTACTGACGAGTTTGGCAGAAAACCGTTTCCCGTCGTTCGCGACGGCAATAATTGCGTTTGGTTTATGAGCGAATGCCGTTGCGCTGGCGAAAATAAATCCGTCTGAATCGATGAGAAGACCGGTTGATTCTCTGATGGACGCCGTCCCGTCGACTGTTTCTTCGCCGCCCGCCGTTTCCAGGCGCATTACCATTGGAGCAATCCGCGAACGAAGAGAAAGCCAGACGGCCTGAATTTCCCGAGACGAAGGGGTTTGCTGAAATTCAAGATCCGCGGGACTGTTTTGGGCGATTTCCAGACTTGAAATTTTCTCTTCTTCCGAAATTGCGGACGGATGAGACGAAGGGGTTTGCTGCGATTGGGAAACGGGGGAAGAAAAGTTCAGACTGCGCTGATTTTCAGTCGGCTGGGCTTGAACGAGCGCGGTCGCCGCAGATAAAAACGCGGTCATGGAGACAGAAAGCGAAAAAGTCAATTCGTTCCCAAATTGTCGGATCGGCTGTTTCATTTGAAGCTCCTTCAGGAAGGATTAACGTTGGATCTTCCGAACGGATTAGGGTATCGTCAAAAAATCGTTTAAAAGAAATCGGTCGCGGATAATTTCCAAAACTTCGCGAAAAACGGTCTTTGAGTAAAATGAAGAGAATGAGGAAAAAACAGATGGGATTGGCAAATCGGATAGTAAATCTCTTTGTCCCCCTTGACGCCGCTTTACTAATCCTTAAAATTAATAAAAAGTATTTTTTGAAAAGGAGTTTTTCATGGGATTAATCCATCGTCCAGAACCGGTTTTGCCTTTGACGGCAGTTTTTACTCATTATCCCGAGGCGATTGAATGGACCCGGGAGAAGATTGAGGCGAATTGGGGAAAAATAGTTCTTTCGAGCGATTCGTTTCCATTTGAACAGACTCGGTATTACGAATCAACGATGGGACCGCGTCTGCAGAAGATTTTTTTTGCGCTCTCTCCGTTCATGGATCCCGCGCGGTTGGCGGAAATGAAAAATCAATCAAATCTTTGGGAAGAGGAGTATTCCTCAAAATTTCCCAAGGCGGAACCGCGTCCGCTGAATATTGATCCCGGTTATGTTGATCTTGGGAAGCTGGTTCTTGCGTCGTCGAAAGATTTCTATCATCGAATTTATCTTAACGACGGCGTTTACGCCGAGATTACTCTGTCGTTTACGAAAGGGCGGTGGACGGCGTTTCCGTGGACGTTTCCGGATTATCGCGAAGAAACCTATCATCCGTTTTTTGTAAAATGCCGCGAGTTGATTTTCCAGACTCGCCGAACGTCGAAATGATTTTCATGCTTGCCGCCGGTTTGCAGAGAGGAGAATTTGGGAAACTGGCCTTGCGTAAAGAGAGAAAATCTGATAAAATATCGAAACTATCGAGGGTTTCGGTTGGATTTCATATTCTTTTTTCGGTGAATTAAATACCGAATCGGAAGGTTGAAAAGGAAATCGCCTTTGCTTTTTTAAGATTTCAACAGCGTTTCAGAAAGTTCTTGCATGACTCGAATGTTCGTTTTGAAAGTTTTGCTTTGCCTTGTCTGGCAGATCCCGTTAGGGTTTTCGTCCGGGCTTGCGGCGCAAAACGCAAGTTCTGAAAGATTCGCGCCGCAGTTGATTTATTCCAGTTTCGGGCAATTTCAGGATTATGAAAAACGATTCGGCGCAGAATCGAAAAACAGACTTCCGGACGGGATTTCTCCTCAACAGCTTGTCGACGGCTTTACGAAAGCATGCCGAATTATTAACTCTATTTTGCAGGAAATCGAAATCATGCAAAAAGAGCTTCAGGAACTGAATTGCCGTCTCGAAAATCTTCGGCGAACGGGGAATCTTTCCTACTATATTCTGGAAACGGAGAAAGAAAACGGCGGTACGCCGCCCCAATCCGAGGAACGCGGCGTTTTGAGCGACGACGGCGAAGCCGGCGCTCCGGCGGGCGTTAAGACTGCCGCGGAGCTGCGGACGCGAATTGGACTGCTTCAGGAACGTATTGTTCAGAAGAAACTGCTCATTCAGAGTCTGTATGCGCAAACTCAGGAATGGATTGCGCCCGTCTGGAATCTGGCTCCCCAGAAGCCGGAGGTTCTGCACTATATGCTGTTTCTCCTCGCGTGCGCGATGGATTCGGATCAGTATGAAGCCGCTTATGTGCTCTCGCGTGAATTGATGGCGCAGAATGTTTACGAACATGAATCCGTTCTCTACGAAATGGCCGGTATTTCCGCCTTTATGGTTGGAAAACTGGACGTCGCGCAGTTTTGTTTTAAGGAAGCGTTGAAACGCGGAACGCTTGCTCAGTCGACCGTTCGGCGGCAGGAGCTTATTCCCTATTGCTCTCAGGCGTGGAAGACGGAGCTTGCGTTTCGAGAGGGCGCGAAGGCGAAGGGAGAACTTCCTCGAATCCTGCTGGAGACTACTAAAGGCAATGTGGAAATCGAATTATTTGAGAATTCTTTTCCGGGAACGGTTTCCGCTTTCATTGGTTTGGTAAAAAGCGGTTTCTATGACGGAAAGAGCTTTTCGACCGTTATTTCAGGAAAGTTCGCCCGTCTTGAAAGCGTGAAAAACGTTCGGGATATGGAAACTGCGAATTTGCAGAATGCGGAAGTTTGTCTAAGGTCCCTGGCGTCGGCTGAAGATGAATCGAAAAAACTGTCCAGAAGTAATCTGCGCGGTTCTCTTGTCCTGCTTCCGGGAAAAGACGGCGCGACGGGAAGGTTTGAAATTCTTTTGACCCCCGCTCCGGAAAGGGACGGCCGTTCTTTTGTTTTCGGGCGAGTCGTGAAAGGAATGGACGTCGTTTCGTCTTTTGTCCGCTCCGACGGCGCCGATAGGGGAAAGGGAACGTCGGCCGAGGATTCGGATCGTATTTTTTCCGCGAAGGCGCTTAATCGGTGAGGGGTTCAGGGCCTTAATTAGCGTGGCGTTTCAATGCGCTTAATCGGCGAGGGCGTTTCGATTAAACGTATTTCTGATTGGTTTCAAATCAGATTTTAATTAAATCCAGGTTTTAATTATTAAACTCGGAACGGCTTAAGGTTAAATCGAGTCGAGTGAAATAGAAATAGACAAATGGAATCAGCAAAGATTTGACGCGGTTTGTTTGGCGGCGTAGGGTTTCGTCTGATAAATCTAAATTAAAATGAAAAAACAGAAAGGTTTGGTTATGAAAAAAATCCTTGGGCTTTTTGCGTTGCTTCCCTGCGTATGGGCGGGAATACTTTTTGCTCAATCCGTAGAAACCGCGCCTTCCGCGGCGGTTCCGGCGTCCGCCGCAAACGTTTCGGCGCTTTCAGATTTTCAGGTGAAGTTTGACGCGTATAAAGCGTCGGCGAGTAAAATACAGAAACTCCAGGAAGAGTTTGAGGAAGCCGGAAGAAAACAGGATCAGGCAAAAATACGCGAGATCCAGGCGGCCGCGCCCGCTCTTCTTAAAGAGGCGGAGCAGACGTTTATGGCGGCCGCGCCCGCCGCGTTGAACGCGTACGCTAATTCGGACGGGAAAAACGACGAATTGAATCAATTTATGCTGATTTACGCCAATTATCTTCTGACGCAGGATAATTATGACGACGCGTATCAGCTGTTTACCGCCTTTTTGAGCAAGGGAATGCATAAATCTCACCCGGAAATTTTTGAGATGGCGGGAGTTTCTGCGTTTGGTTCCAACCGTTTTAACGCGGCCTTGAAATGTTTCGATTATGCCAAACAGACCGGGGCCCAGCTTTCCCGTCAGGCGCAGAGTTACGCGGATTCCATTAAAAATTATTATGAAAAAGAGTGGGCCGACGAAACTGCCCGCCGTCAGAAAGAAGCTCAGGCCGACAACCTTCCGCGAGTTCTGATTCGTACTTCGGTCGGCGACATGGTTGTCGAACTTTTTGAAAACGAAGCGCCGAACACTGTGAAAAACTTTGTGACGCTCGTGGAGTCCGGTTTTTATACCAATTTGCCGTTCCATCGCGTTCTTGCCGGATTTATGGCACAGGGCGGATGCCCCAAAGGCGACGGTACCGGCGGTCCTGGTTACACCGTGCCGGAAGAGTATTCCAAGGACAATGCCCGAAAGCATTTCAGAGGTTCTCTGGCGATGGCTCGTTCCATGGATCCGAATTCCGCCGGTTCTCAATTCTACATCACGTTCTTGCCGAACCAGTCGCTTGACGCAAATTACACAGTGTTCGGACGCGTGATCGACGGAATGGGAGTTCTTTCGAAAATCGAACGTATCGATCCGCAAAATCCCTATCTTGGACAGGTTCCCTCGAAGATTCTTGAGATGAAAGTTATTCGCAAACAGAATCACGACTACGGCAACTTCACAAAAGGTCCCGATAAATAATGCGTTT
>CAZWOV010000085.1:0-9494 GCA_964635645.1 uncultured Planctomycetaceae bacterium
TCGACCCAGAGTCCTTCTCCCGATTCAAGTCCGTAGTGGGTTCGAAGCGTTTCGGGCAACGGCGTCGTGAAGACTCCCAGACAGTACGGCGGAAGGACTTTTTCAACGACTTCGCCCCATTTTACCGGGCCTTCCTTCGGAATATCCTTGCCCCAGAAGCAGGCGCGGGGCGTCAGACATTGAAAGATTACCGCGGGACGGCCGTCTACTTCTGCGATCCGCATTCCTTCTTCAAGCATAAACGCAAGCGCTTCTTCGGACAATCTGCCTGCGTTTCGGCAGAGACAGCGGTTCATGTGTCCCAGGAAATTCTGAAGACATTCGCACATCGCTTCCTCGTCGTTGCCTTCGCGTTTAACCGCGTCGGAGGCGTTGGAGGACGTTAAGGGACCCCGCTGATGAACCTGGAAAATTTCCACGAAGTTTACTTTTTCCTGAACGTTTTGACGGTCGTTGGAGTTTGAGTCGCCGGAATCGTTTTCCTGCGATTTTGCTCTTTTATCGCCGGAGGCGTCCGCGTCGTCGGACGAGCTCTCGTTTTCGGCCGCGTCGGCTTTTTCTGCGGCTTCTTTAACTATCGCTTCGTTTTTTTCTGAATCTCCCGTTTCGCTGGACTCATGAGCCGCGGAATTCGTTTTCGTTTCGTTGTTCCCGGAAACGGCGTCGGTTTTCGTATGGCGCGCGGCCTCGTCCTTTTCGCCGGTTGTTTCCGGGTTCGGTTCCTCGTCTTTCTGAATCGAATTTTCCGCGGCCGCTTTTTCTTTTTTAGAATCTGTTTCTGCTTTCAAAGCGTTCTTTTCCGTTTCGGAGGCGGTTTCGTCCTTATTTTCTGAAACGGTTTGAATGACCTTTTCCGCCGTTTCCTTCGCGGCCTCTATTGCTTTCTGGGCGGTTTCGTCCGCCGTCTCCGCGGCTTTTTGCGCGATTTCATCCGCTTTCTGGAAAAGATCCCCGGCTTTTTCAGTCGTTGAGGTTGACTCGGAAATGGATTCCTTTTCGGCGTCCTCTTTTTCCTGGTTCACGTTCCCGGTTTCAGGTCGATTTTTTTCGGCGCTTTCGGTTTTTTTCTCCGCGTCGATTTTATTCTGGATATCGTGGGCGTTTTCCGCGTTCTGGACGTTTTCTTCACCCGCGGCGTTTTCCTGCGATTGAGAGGCGCCCGTTTCTCCGTTTTCTTTTGCCGATGAATTGGTTTCGTCCAATGCGTCTATGAGTTTTGCGTCGTTCGCAGATTCTGTTTCCGCGATTTCGATATTTCGAATGCGGGTCGCAGCGTCCGGAATATTATTTTCCGCAAAGCTCAGCGTCAGGCAGGAGACGGCGCACGCGGACGATAAGAGAGCGATTCCTGTTTTTTTCATTGTTCACCTCGTTTCAGTTAAATTTAAGTTCGGCGGGTCAAACCGTTTTGACCTCGATTCATTTTAGGACTTCCAGCAAATCAATGATTCGGATTCCCGAAGTCTTTGCCCCGCCTTCCGTTTGGACTCGGGACGGCGAAATTCTTTTGACGGCGGAAGGGGGAGAGGGCGAAATTCTTTTGACGGGGATTTCTTTTTAATAAAGTGAAAAATACGCGTTTTACGTTTGGGAACGAACCTGTTTTTCTCCTGGAAATTTCTTGGAATGGACCGGAAACCGGCTGTGAAATTCCGGCGATTAACGCAAGGTTTCTTTCTGTATTGGAATGATTTTCTGATTTCATCTTTCGTTTGCAGAGCAAAAAAAGTACTGAAAAACCAATCAATCGGCAAATTTTCAAAAATCGTTAAATTTTACCTAAACTTACTGACACGCATAACCGATATTTTTACTATCCGGAAGGATGGAAGTGTGTTTAGTGTTTTCTATTCCAGAGGAAATGATCATGGCGAACGATTTATTCAAAATCCATGGATTTTCAGTTTTCAGTATTTTTGCGATTTTTGCAGTCTTCGCGATAAGCGTGGCCAACGTTGCTTTTTCGGAGATTCCGGACGTTATTCAGCTTTCGGATGAACTTCCGGTTGCTTCGCAGTCGGAGGAAAAGCGGCGGGTTGTTCCCGTCCAGTATCTTCAGGGGCCGGTCATGGAAGAGGCGGCGAGCGATTCGGTCATGCTCTATCCCGTCGTTTCTTCAACTGCGATTCCCAAGACGGTTAAACCGACTCCTTCCGCAACGTCTTTTTCCGAGTTGCCGAACGCGCCGACCCAAATGAACGCGCCGACCCAAATGAACGCGCCGGTCCAAATGAACGCGCCGGTCCAAATGGAGGCGCCGGTTTACGCCGCCAATAATCCGGTTTCGGAAGAGGTCGTGTTCGCGGACGAATACGCGGGTCTTCCCGCGCCTGCGCCGGGACTTTTTCTGACGGATTTCTGCGCGCCGGTTTGCAGTCCATGCGGCGGCGGAATTTTGGGGCCGGGAAGTCTCTTTGTCGAGGGATACGTCGCGCAGGGCTTCAACGTGAACAGTAATTCCAGCTCGTTCAGCGAGCCGGTCGGAACGTACGATAAAGAGGGATACCAGCTGAATCAGCTTTATCTTTCGTTTGGACGTCGGGTTTGCCGCGGCGATCAGTGGTCGTTCGGCGGTCAGGCGGACGTGATGTTCGGCGCGGATTATTACTACATGACGTCGGCGGGACTGGAAACGGATCAGAACAATCAGCCGCATTGGAACGGAAGAGACGAGGACCGCGGATACTATCGAGCCGGCCGCGAAATGTACGGAATGGCTCTCCCGCAGGCTTTTCTGGAAGCGTACGTGCCGATTCTGGCCGGAGTGGACGTTAAGGTCGGACATTTCAATTCCGTCATGGGTTTTGAAGCGAATCAGGCGAATCAGAACTTCTTCTATTCGCGTTCCTACACGAGTATTTACGGAATGCCGACGACCATGACCGGCGTAATGACGGAATGGCGCCTGAACGACGTCTGGAGCGTGACCGCCGGCGCCGTTAACGAATGGAATGCGTTCGACGTTCCGGAGGATAATTATTCCTGGGTCTTGGGCGTTAATTACGAAAATCGCTGCCGGACCTTTGCCGTTTCCGCGACCGTCATGAGCGGAAAGCAGAGCGCCGCCTCCTTCCAGGCCGACGATTATTCGCAGCCCGGCGTTAACACGACGGTTTTCGATCTCTGCGCCAAATTCAAACTTACCGACAGACTGGCTTACGTCGTGGAATTTAATTACGGAAATAACGACGCGGAGGTTTACGATATTCTTGCCGCGAGTTCCGCGAAAGGGCGTAACTGGTATGGATTCAGCAACAATCTCTTCTGGCAGCTGAGCGATACCCTGACCTTCGGCGCGCGTTTCGAGTGGTTCTGCGATAAGGAAAACTCCGTCGTCAGCGGCGGATATCGGGCAACCTACGCAAACATGGTCGCGAATTACTTCAACTGGACTTTGGGCTTGAACTGGGATCCATGCCCGTGGCTGACGGTGCGGCCGGAAATTCGCTGGGATTACTCCGATATGGAATTGGACGTCGAAGGCAGAAAATACTACGCCTACGATCGAAACTCGGCAAATTATCAATTTACGCTCGGTTGCGACGCCATCGTTCGATTCTGACGCAAGCGCGGAGGAAACGGATGAAAAGCCCCGGCGTTTCGCAACGGCAGATAAAACCCGGCGTTTCGCAACGGCCGATTGTTTTGCAGGAACATCAGAGTTAAGACTTTAAATTGCCGAAAGAAACGGAATAGAATCGAACACACTTCCGGAAACGGTCTGCGGGAAACTGCGGGCCGTTTCATTTTTCACGGTTTCCAAACCGCAAGTCCGGAGTTTTTCCGGATTTTCAGTCGAAGGAATGAAAAGACTGAAGTATTTTGGAGAAAATCGTAAAATTTTTTCCAAAAGCGGGTGGGAAACGCTTGCGCCGTGGAAATTTACCGGCTATAATGAAGAAAATTAATTCTTACGTTCATTTAAACAAAAGTTGAGGAGAAAAACATGATTTCCCGCCGTAATTTTGTTAAGGCAGGCGCCGCCGCTGGTCTTGCCGTCAGCGCGCTTTCCGTTTCACGTTCCGCTCACGCTCAGGGTTCCGACATTATTAAAGTCGGTCTCGTCGGTTGCGGCGGACGCGGCACCGGCGCCGCGCACAATGCCCTGGACGCCGATCCGAATACCCAGATTGTCGCTCTCGGCGACCTTTTCGCCGATCGCGTAAAGAACTGCGCCAACGGACTGAAAGAAGCGTACGGCGATCGCGCTCCGCTTACGGACGATTGCCTGTTCAGCGGTTTCGACGCGTACAAATCGGTCATTGAGAAGTGCGACGTCGTTCTTCTCTGCTCCACTCCGCACTATCGCCCCATTCACCTTCGCGCGGCGGTCGACGCCGGCAAGCACGCGTTCTTTGAAAAGCCGGTCGCCGTCGATCCCGCCGGTATCCGCAGCGTTCTGGAAAGCGCCAAAATTGCCCAGGAAAAGGGCCTGACTCTGGTCTGCGGTCTGTGCTGGCGTTACCACACGGCGGTTCAGGAAACCATGGCGCGCGTTCTGGACGGTGAAATCGGCGACGTTCTGGCCATGCAGGAAACCTACCTCACCGGCAAGCTCTGGACCCGCGCCCGTCAGCCCGACGATACGGAAATGCTCTTCCAGAACAGAAACTGGTACAATTTCTGCTGGCTCTCCGGCGATTTCAACGTGGAACAGCACGTTCACTCCCTCGACAAGGCGATGTGGGTCATGGGCGACAAACCTCCGGTTCAGGCCTGGGGCGTCGGCGGTCGCGCCGTTCGCGTCGAACAGCCCGCTTACGGCGATATTTACGACATGATGGGAGTTACCTACGAGTGGGATAACGGGATTAAGTGCCACGCCTTCTGCCGTCAGCAGAACGGTTGCTTCAACGATACCAGCGACCAGTTCATCGGTACGAAGGGCTGCGCTTCGATTCTGGGCCATACGATTTGGGACGCCAAAGGCAACGTCGTCTGGAAGTATCGCGGTCCCGGGTGCGATATGTATGTGAACGAGCACAAATACATGTTCAAGTCGATTCGCAACGGCGAAAAACGCAACGACGGCGTTACCGGCGCATACAGTACGATGCTGGCGATTCTCGGTCGTGAAGTTTGCTACACCGGTAAACGCATTACGTGGGACGAGATGATGAATTCCAAAATGGATCTCTCTCCGGCTTCCTACTCCGTCGACGGCAACCCGCCGACCATGCCGAATGAAAAGGGCGAATACCTTGTTCCGCTGCCGGGAACCGGGAATCATTCCATCTGATTTCTGATTCCGCGTCTCTGATTCCGCGTCTGATCTCTGATTCCGCGTGGAATTTATTTGAACAGGAATTTTCGAACGCGCCGTTCCTTGAATGGCGCGTATTTTTTTTGCGGACGTTTTGATTTGGGATGAAAGGCGGATTTCCAACGTGAGAACGTCTGCCGTTCAGATGATGAAAACACGGAAAACGTCTATTTTCTCAAAACCTCCCATCTTGTTTGGGGATGAGAAGAAAACGGTATTTTGAGGAGAAAAAAAGAAAAATTTTTTAACTTTTTTGAGGGATTTTGGAAGAATTCCCCTATTGAAAAAGCGTTGAAAGCGCTAAAATAAACAGACGTTAAAATTTATTTCGTTCTGTATCGGAGTCCTTCCGTCCGCTCTCTTTTTCAGATATTTGAACGGGTTTCCGGCGCGGGAATCAGGACGAAATTGGGTCGAAAATTTTTTATTAAGATACGTAAAGGATAAATCATGAGATTGTCTGTTTCCAACCGTAACGTTTGGAGCCTGTTGAGTCTTGCGTTTTTGTTCCTGTCGGCGGGGATGTTTGCGCAGACCGTCTTTTCAGAAGAGGCGGCGGACGAAGATCAAATACTCGTCACGGCAGATCTGCTTTTGCCGCAGTCGACCTGCGCTTACGTTTCGATTCGCGATATAGACGCGTTGCGCGAGAGCTGGAAAAAGACGGCTCTTGGACAGCTTCAGGAACGCCGGGACATGGAGGCGTTCTTCAAAAGCATTGAGGAGCAGATTGCGTTGAGATTCTCGTCGGTTGAAGACATGCTTGGGCTGACTTTGCACGACGTTTGCGAAATTGCCAGTTCGGAAGTTTCGGGCGCCTTGCTTCAGCTTGACGCGGAACGCTACGGATTTGCGGTCGTGATTAATGTCGGCGACAAACGTTACGAAACGCAGGCTGTTTTGAGCAAGATTGCGAAACAGGTTGCCGGCAACGGCGGTTCGCATCAGAAAAACAAAGTAAGAGACGCCGAGATTCATATTCTGAATATCGCGGCCAAGGATGGTTCGCGGCACAAGGCGTACTATGTTTTGACGGGAGAACTGCTTCTTATTTCGGATAAACCGGAAATTGTCAAAGATATCCTTACCCGTTTGAATACTCTGACGAATCGCCCCGGAGAGGCGCTTAATTCTTTCTCCGAAATGGAATCCTACCTTGAGATTCTCGGCAATACGATTATCGACGATCAGCTCCCGGATATTATCTGGTATTGCGACCCCATGCGTTATGCGCAGGTCGCGCGGCAGATCCGGATAAAAAACGATCCGGAACACGCGAAGAGCAAAGACTACGCCAGGCTCTGCGCCAACGCCGGTTTTGACGGATTGGAAGCTCTTGGCGGCGTTATTACGTTCCGTCATGGAAATTACGACGCGACGCAGCGTATCTTCCTCAGTATTCCGAATGAACCGAAGGGCGCCCTGAAGATGCTTTCTTTCGATCCGAATGGAGATAAAAATCTGCCTTCGTGGATTCCGGAGGATTGCGGTCAGGTTCAGATTTACAATTTGAACGTTCTGGATGTTTTCGATAATCTGGGGCCGCTGGTCAACCAGTTCTTTGGGGAAGGCGGCGATTCGGTTTGGGAAGACGTTCTCGACGGCTTTAAAAACGATCCGTACGGTCCGAAGATTGATTTGCGCGAGGATATTATTTCACTGCTGGAAAATAAAGTCGTTTACGCGGTCCATAACCGCGACGCCAAGGCTCTTGACGGCGAACGGAGACTCATTGCCATTCCCGTCAAAGACGCCGATACTCTCCAGAAAAATCTCGCGTCGCTTCTGAATGAAGAACCCTCTTTCGAGACGCTTGAAAACGACGGCGATATTCGTTGGAAGTATGTGAACGAGGGGCAGAACGAGGGGCGGGACGCAAGTTCAAAGGTTCAGGGAAATCGTTTTCCTGAAATGACGATTACGGTTTGGAACGGTTATCTGCTGATTGCGTCGGAACCGGATTTTATCGACTTTTTCATGAACGCGGAGCAAACGAAGGCGGCTTCCCTCTCCGAACTTCCCGTTTACAAAAAGATTATCGATGAACTTACCGCAATGGCGGGAGAAGAGAAAATACTTTCTCTGCGTTTTGTCAATAACGCAAAAGCCCGCGAGCATACTTACGAAATGATCAAAGCGGGAACGCTGCTTGAAAGCGCCGCGACCTATTCCTCCGTATTTGGGAATCTTGCCCGGAAAAAGGAAGACGATAAAAACGGAAAATTCAAGATTGATACTTCTGAAATGCCGGAATTTAATGAAATCCGCGAATACTTCCTTCCCTCCGGCGGATATCTGTTCAAAACGAAGGGCGGTTACGTTTTCCAGGGAATTTTGACTTCAAAGGAAAAATAACGGAAACTCCGGGGGAAAACTCCGGGAAACTCCGGAAAAACGTATTATTTGGGAACAGAAGACGCGGTCGGTTGCGACCGCGCCTTTTTTTATTTAAAAGATTATTTTTTTTAGCGTATTTTTAAAAAAGCGTATTGTTTTTTGGGATTCATACGTTATAATAAGAAGGATAAGTAAATATTGGCGGGAAGGAGGTTTTTTATGGACGGACTGTTTTTCGACAGTTTGACTTACGCGGGCGTCCTTATTTTGTGGGCGGCGTTAATTCTTTTTTTTATGATTATCGAAGCGGCGACCGTCGCGCTGGTTTCCATATGGTTTATCCTTGGGGGCGCCGCGGCTTTTATCGCGGCTTTATGCGGCGCGTCTTTCTGTTGGCAGATCATTCTTTTTGCCGCGGTTTCCGCCGCCGCGTTTATTTTGCTCCGTCCGATTCTGGTTCGAAGTTTTTGTCAAAAGAAGACGGCTACCAACGTGGATTCCATGATTGGAATGGAAGGAATTGTCGTTGAGGAAATTGATAATCTGCGGGGAACGGGGCGCGTTCGCGCGAATGGTCTGGAATGGTCCGCCAAATCCATGGCTTCTGAAAAAATACCCGTTGAACAGACGGTTGCCGTCAAGGAAGTTCAGGGCGTTACCCTTGTCGTCGATAAGATTTCCCAATAAAATTTCCCGAAGATTTCCTGATAAAATTTCAGGGCAGTTTAACGTCGCGTTAATTCAAAGGAGAATTTGAATATGAATGAGCTTATTGTCTTAATCATTGTCGCTTTTGCCATTGCGATTGTGATTTTTCTGGGATATTATGTTCGGATAGTTCCCCAGGCGCAGGTGTATGTGGTGGAACGGCTTGGAAGTTACCGTACGTCTCTCGGACCCGGTCTTCATCTTCTGTTTCCGTTCATTGATTCGGTCGTGAATAAGGTTTCGCTTAAGGAAGACGTTCTGGATTATCCTCCGCAACCGGTTATTACGAAGGACAACGTTACGATTCAGGTTGATTCGGTCGTTTTCTTCCAGGTGACGGACGCGAAATTGTATACGTACGGCGCGAGTCGTCCGATTCTTGCGATTCAGCAACTGACCGCCACCACCTTGAGAAATATCATCGGCGAAATGGATTTGGACGGGACGCTTACTTCCCGCGACAGTATTAATGCGAAGATTACCCGCATTCTGGACGAAGCGTCGGATAAATGGGGGATTAAGGTGAATCGCGTCGAGCTGAAGAATATTCTTCCTCCTCCGGCAATCCAGGACGCGATGGAAAAGCAGATGAAGGCGGAACGGGAACGCCGTGAAGCGATTCTTCAGGCGGAAGGACGCAAAAAAAGCGAAATCCTTATTGCGGAAGGCGAAAAACAGGCGCAGATCCTCCGCGCGGAAGCCGAAAAAGAACAGGCGATTTTGAAAGCCCAGGCCGAAAAGGAAAAGCAGATCCTTGAAGCCGCCGGAGAAGCGGAAGCGATTCTTTCGGTTCAGCAGGCTCTCGCGGACAGTATCAAAATGCTGAATGAATCCGCTCCGACGCAGGAAGTTCTGACGATTAAATCTCTCGAAGCGTTTGCGAAAGCGGCGGACGGAAAAGCTACCAAAATCATTATTCCCAGTCAGATTCAGGGAATTGCCGGACTTGCGGCGGCCCTGAAGGATATTGTGAAAGAATGATCGATGAATTTCCAATCTGACGCGGAATAGAAAGGGTTGAATTTATGAAAAAGAATTCAACCCTGATTTTTTGCGCGGACCAGCCTTTCTTCGCCCTGTGACTTTCTTCGCCCTGTGACTTTCTTCGCCCTGTGACTTTCTTCGCCCTCCGACTTTCCTCGCCCTCTGACTTTCCTCGCCCTCTGACTTTCCTCGCCCTCTGACT